>JAUSPT010000017.1 GCA_030652805.1 bacterium
GCTCCTTTCTTTAATGTGCGCCAAGTTTTCTCTGTTCGTACACCAAGTCCAAACAGATCTGCGCGAGACTACTTATTCTACTACGAAAAGCAGGTCCGCTGCTTCCTCACCCCGTTCCACCTCCTCCCTACATGCCTTCACGTTGATAGAGCTTTTGGTGGTGATCGCCATCATCGCCATCCTGGCGGCGATGTTACTGCCGGCGCTCAGCATGGCAAGGGAGAAGGCCAGGCAGGCAACCTGTATCAACAACCTGAAACAGGCAGGGCTGGCAGTGATAATGTACTGTAATGACTACGAAGATTATTTACCAGTTGCGGAATACTACATCCCTCCCGACATCAATTGGTGGTGGGAGACAATTGGACCGTACCTTTCACTTCCATCTTCGGGGACGACAGGGTTTGGTAAAACCGTAATGAGGTGCCCGACTGCGGCTAAGGCTATTGGTGTTGGGACGAATAGGAACACTTACGGAGTCTTTTCGAATAATAAATATGGTCCCTTTAAGTGGTTGGACTTCACCTCCAGCTCCCCTGACGACCAGAGGTTTAAGTTTAAAATCACTAAGTATAGGGGCAATACGATGCTGATGGGTGATTCTGATGGCAATGCGGCGCTCACAGATGTCTATGGTGAGAACGGTGCATACGACTACAATGAACCCACGAGTATAGCATATCGGCATAACAACGGTTTCTGCATGGTCTGTGTTGACGGTCACGTCGAGTGGATCAGCAAAAGCACCTTTTTGTCGACGATGCCGACTTATATGACTACGCATTAACCCGACGCATTTGCAGTAGGTTACACGAAAACCAGGGGGATAAGAGCACCCCATCCGAAAGGGTACTTTTGCCCCCTGGTTTCTAAACTAAAAGAACAAAATTTGACAACCATTTCCATTACTAAGGGGGTAGAAAAATGGCAAAGAAATGCTTAGCAATAGTAGTTGCCGTCGGTTTTATTTTATCCATAGGAATTTGCAGTGTAGAAGCAGTAAAAAAGACAGAGGATGGAGGAGAAGTAGTGGTAAAAGCTATCAGGACAGAGGAAGCCCCTGTTATTGATGGAAAGATTGATGATAGCTGCTGGCAGAAGGCAGTTCCAATAACTAATTTTTTATCAATGAATAGTCACAATCCGGCAACATATCAGACAATAGGATATGTCCTGTTTGATGATAAACACCTATACATAGGTATAAAATGTTTAGAGCCGGATATAGCAAACATAAAGACAAAAGCAAGAGGACATGAGAACGAAATGTGGAGTAAAGATGATGTTGTAGAGATAATGATAGACCCCGGATTAAGCAAAACAGATTATTTCCAGTTCGCCATAAATCCATCAGGTTCAAAGTTTGACTGTTCCAGGAGTAAAGGAGGGGATGTTGGAGACGATAGTTGGAATGGTGAGTGGGAAGCCGATTCATTTATCGGAGATAGTTACTGGAGTTGTGAAGTGGTTATCCCATTTTACACGCTTGGAGTAACATCTGATAAAGCATATTCCGCATGGGGAATATCCATATGCAGAGAGAAGCAGACCCCGCGTGAGTATTCGTCCATAGGAAAATTAGGGAGTTTCAATGTAGCGGAGGATTTTAGGGAGTTGAGAGGGATGGATGTAAATTTTAAGCAATATTCCTTCCGAAAATATTCTTATAGGATAGGGGTGCCGGAAGTTTTAGGAGAGATAAAGGATAATAAACTTTATGCAAGGTTAATGGTTCCGATAAAGAATGAAGCCGGAATTGAGAAAAAAGCTAAAATAGAAAGATTGATAATAGGTAAAGCAGGTAGAGATTTAATTAAATCAGAAGATATTGTTTTTAAGGCTGGTGAAGAAAAAAACATTCCCATAGAGCTATTAGAGCTGGTGCCAATGAATAAGACGGGCACTTATTCAATATCAGAGCCGGAAATAAAGAAAATAAAGATACTTGATGCAGACGAAAAGAGGATTTTTGCAATTTCGTCCCCGGCTTTTTATACCGCGATGGAAATTAAGCCGGTGAATCCTAAAGAGTTAGAGATGGAGGTTGTAATAAATTTTTCAGGTGAAAAGTTAAAGAAAAATATACTTCTGGTTGGAATCAAGGAGGCAGGAAAAACAGAAAGACTTTTGGAGCGGGAAATAACATCACCGGCGCCAATAACAAGAATTAAATTTTCTGACAGTAAAATTTTAACGGGTGAATTTATTGCGCAGGCATTATTAAAAGGTACAAAAGGAGAGATAATAGCAGAAGCTGACGCAGCATTTACAGGGACGGGGGAAGGGATAAAAAGACTCAATAATTTAGTAACAGAGTTATTGAATGTAAAGATGGACGCAGAAAAGACAGGGCATGAATACAAATTTGAGAACCCGAGAGACGGCTGGATATTCATATCAACAACAGCCGATATAAAGAAAAACGATAAAGTTTACGTATCAATAGATTCCACGTCAAAAGAGGGGGCAATAATAGTTCATGATAAAGTTGGCAAAGAGACGTTTGAAGCAATGCGGTTATTATCAGCGGGCGAACACATATTGAAGGTATGGTCAGCAGGAAAGTCCTCAGTTTCATTAACCGTTCGGGCAATTCCGGAGTTAATATACAACAAGTTTCAGTATAATCCACACATAACCAGCTATGGTCCTTATGATTGGGAATTTTTGAAGAAGCACGATATTTTAAGAAATGTTAATTGTATAATTGGATACGTTTACCCGCCACTTTTAGAAGAATGGAAAAAACAGGGCAAGAAATGGATATTTAACTGTGGAGTACCAGGAGCGGATGATAGTGCGACAGTAACCGCAGACGAAGCATACGCGTATTGGTCAAGCGACCCTGGTTTTCAGGAGCCGCTTCTTGACGGAGTAATTGCAGACGAATTCCATGTTGGATTACCCGGGGAAAAATTCGAAATATGGACTGAAGCAATTAAAAGAATATACGATAACGAGAAGTTCAGGGGTAAGACGTTTTATCCATATTGTAATAATTTGTATAATAATGAATCAGAGAGGCGATTTATAGACGCAATAGTAAAATCGGATTATAAAATTGCATGGGAAGTGTATCTGCCTGAGCAATCTACGGAAGATGAAGCAGATAAACTATTAAAATCTATGCTTAGCAATAGAATGGTTATTTGGGAAAAAGTTCAGCCGGGAATTACAAAACATACGATAATGTGTCTTGCTTACATGTCCCTGATAACAGCAGAAACTATAAATAACAATCCGGCAGTTGATTATAAGGTGTTTATGGATATGCAGTTTAATCACCTGGCAAATGATTCTGCATTTGCCGGATTATATGGAATTATGGAATACCTGTCAAGTTATGCAGATGAAGAGACAGTTAGGTGGGCGGGTAAGTTATACAGGCATTACGGCATAGAAGGTAGAACAGGCATGTTGTCAAAAGAATACGGGTTTAAATATGTTCTTGACCATATTCAGAATCCCGATTTTGATAATGGCACGGTAGGTTGGGGAGTTAATGCCGCTGAAGAAGCAAGTGTAGGTACCAAAAAGATCAAAGGTTATAGCTGGCTGCAAGGCAGGTATCTCCAAGCAAGACCCAGGGGAGACGCTTTTCTGTGGATGAAAAGAAGTAAAAATGGACCAAATGTAATCTCGCAGGAAATAAAGAATCTTGAACCTGGGAAGCTGTATTCTCTAAAGATGGTTACCGGAGATTACGGGGATTTGCTCAAAGGTAAGTCAGAAATGGAAAAACATGGGGTATCAATAGTCATAGATAATGTAGAGTTAATCAAAGATAAATGCTTCCAGGAAGTTAAAGCAAACAGTAGTGGACACGATTGGGGAACTTTTGACGGTAAAAACAAATTCTGGTTTAATTATCACTCGAGGGTATTCAAGGCAAAAGGGTCAAACGCAAAGCTCTTAATCTCAGACTGGATAAACGACAAAGAACCAGGGGGGCCAATAGGACAGGAACTGATGTTTAACTTCATTGAAGTTCAACCATATTTAGAATAGAATAAGAAGTAAGGGGATAGAAAAATGGCAAAGAGATATTCATTAAAGGAGGGAGGTTGCTATTATGGGCAGATTTCTTAAAAGACAGTGTATAAAGGTAGCGGCGTTGGGAGGAATGACAGTACTGATATTAGTTGCCGGTTGTTTCTTAAAAGGAAAGTGTTTGGCCGATAACCTCGAGAATTTTTTGTCCAATCCCGGATTTGAAGATGGACTAAAGAACTGGACTCCGCGCGAAGCCAGCCTTGCCGGACATAGCATTGACTTCACAACGCAACACTCCGGCAAAATGAGTGCAAAAATATCTTTTACGAAAGAAAACGATGGCTATTTTTGGCAGAGCTTAAGTATCCCCGTTGGTACTAAAATAGCCCTTTCCGGATACATAAAGACCGAAAATGTTTTGGGTGACGGAGTTTATCTGCGGGTATATTTTTTGAGTAGAGATGGAAAATACA
>JAUSPT010000018.1 GCA_030652805.1 bacterium
TGAGTACAATTTTAATCGCCCTCATCAAGCGCTTGATTATTTAACACCCATGAGATATATTGAGAATCACAATGAGAATCTTAAACAAAAAGTGTTACCTATGTGCCCAGCCAGCACAACAGGAATTATGTGGATGTGATATTATTTAAATTAGCATGGTTAACCAGCCACTTTGATGAAGGTTAAGGATATTTGAATGGTTAGTTATTTAAAAGAATCGATACCTAAATATAGCCAGCTAAAAGACATCCTCAGCAAGGAAATCAAGAATGGTAAATTTAAGGAGGGTGACAAGTTCTATTCAGAAAGAAAGCTAGTTGGGAAATTTAATATCAGCAGAAATACAGCTGTAGAATCGCTCAGAATACTTGAGAACGAAGAGCTTATAGAGCGTATTCAGGGGAAGGGGACATTTGTAAGTAGTAGGAATAGAAAATTATCTAACAACACAAATAATATTGCTGTTGTTGTAAGCGAAATATTTGAGGCAAGACATCCTGCCAGTATCTCTCTTATAAAGTCGATAGAAAAAGTTTTAGATAAGGCAGGTTATCATATTCTATTGATAAGCCTTGAACATTACTCGAAAAAGCAGCAGATTGACAGTCTTATTTCTCAAAAAAAGGCAGATGCATTTATCTTAGTCTCTGTACCAGGCGAGGTTCATGAATGGTTTGCTTCCAAAAACGTGCCGTTTGTTATTATCGGTAATACCTTATTGAAAAAGGCTCCTCACATAAATGTGGATTATTTTAAGCTTGTAGACGAAGGAATATCTTATCTTCTAGAATTAGGACACAGAAAGATAGGATTTGTAATTGGTGATAAGAAGAATATTGGAGTGATGAGAGGAATAAGAGGATACGAGAATGCATACAACAGTCTTGGACTGGCAGCTCAAAGTAGATACATAATGACAGATATTAGCAATGCCTCTAATGTAATTAAAGCAACAAACAACCTTATTGATGCTGGAGCAACAGCTATTCTATTTGATATACATATGTTTAATTACGCAGTTGATGAAATCAGGAATAGAGGATTAGGTATTCCCGAAGATATATCACTTATGCTTGCTACTCAGAAGATTAGAAAAATAAACGCAAAAAATTCATTGCTTACAGGCTTTGAAGTTGATATAGATAAAACTTATCGTCTTGCAGGAAAGATGATAATTGCTCTAATCAACGGCAAGGAAGTTAAAAGTAAGACAGTCCCTTATAAATTTTTTGAGGGCAATAGTTGCAGGAGATTAAGCGTAGAAACGCAAAATACAAAGGGAGAGAACAAGTGAAAAAAGGTGTCCATAAGGATTTTCATGGCGCGATGAGTTTTGGATTGAAGTATGTGTATGATAGTTATGGAGACAATGGCGTTAAGGAATATTTGGAAGACTTAGCAAATACAGTTTATTCTCCATTATCAAAAGCTCTGAAAAAGAGCAGATTGAGAGAATTAGAAAGGCACTGGAAGAAAATATTTGATCTTGAAGATGCGGACTATAAACTTTTTTGTGATGATAATGTGCTTAATTTAAAGATAAATAAATGCCCTGCAATTAGGCATATGAAGAAATACAACTATGAAATATTTGAGAAATTCTGCGAACACTGCAAAATACTTAACTCTGAAATTTGCAGGAATGCAGGATATAAGAGTTCAGTAGAATATGCTCAGAATGAGGGTATATGCCTACAGAAATTCTGGAGGGAGAGATAAGTGATTTCATGCACTGAGTTCATATTAGCTTATAATGAGTTATTTAAGTTTCTGGATAAAAAAGGCGGTAAGAGGAAAGTTATAAACTTCTGGGAAGAAATATCAGATAATTTCTTACAGAATCTGGAAACTCTTGTAAAAGAAAAGGGTATACAGGGCATGAAGGAATACTGGACACATACATTAACCGAGGAAAATGCAAACTATAAGATGAGCGCTGATGAAAACAGATTCTCAATAGAAATGTATGAATGTCCGTCAGTTGGAATTTTGAGAAAAACAAAACATATTAAAAAATATCAGGATTATTGTAAGCATTGCGGCGTATTGTATTCAAGAATAATAGAGAAGTATGGATTTAAATGCTATACAGAATATATAGATGAAAAAAAAGGCATATGTCGAATAACAATTGAGAATGGTCAATAAAATGACGCATAAAAGATTTAGAGACGGTTTTATAACAGCAATAGGAACTCCATTGGATAATAATGGCAATCTTATAAAAGAAAGTTTCAAAAAGCATATTGACGACCAGATAAAAGCAAACATCAGCGGGATACTATGTATGGGATCAATGGGGAAGCAGGCGACTATAAAAAATGATGTATTTGCCGAGGTAGCTGAAACAGCAGTTGATTGCATAAACTCTGCTGTCCCCATTATAGTTGGATGTATGGATAACAGTATTGAAAGAGTAAAAGATAGAATAGAGCTTATCAAAAAAATTAAGCTTGATGGAATAGCTCTTACAACACCTTTTTATCACGGCGCAAGCCAGAAGGATTTATTAAGATTTTTCACACAAATTGCAGATTATTCTCCTTTTCCCATTTATCTGTATGATTTACCCCAAGTAACAAAGATAAAAATAGAAATTGATACAGTTGTTGAATTAAGCAAGCATCCGAATATATTTGGAATTAAGTGTTCGCATGATCCTGCTTATGTAAGGAAACTTTATGACCATTTCAAAGAAAATCAGGATTTTGATATTATAAGTGCACAGGTTGATTTGATGGATGTATTTTACAGATACGGACTCAAGCTTCAGCTTGACGGTATTTTTTGTTTATTCCCAGAATGGATGAAAGAATTAAAAAACTCTATTGATAAGAGCAATTGGAGAAAAGCCGCATATATTCAGCAAAGAATAACCTCTTTTAGGGACAAGCTGCTTAAATTGGATGTATCTCCCGCTTTCAGTTATGGAATGAATCTGCTTGGGTATAAAGGCAACTTTGCACCTGATTATTGTAAGCTTGAGAAAGAGAACAAAGATAAAGTTTGTAAGTTGATGAAGGAATATGGATTAACTTAAAGAAGGAGGTCAAAAATGTTAGATAAAATAAGAAAAATTTGGGGAAGCAGGAACTCATTCACGTTAATAGAGTTACTTGTTGTAATAGCCATCATCGCTCTACTTGCATCCATTTTATTACCTGCGCTTACAAAAGCGAGAGAAATGGCAAGAAGAGTAAAGTGTATAAGCAATCTGAGACAGCTTGGGCAGGCATTAATAATGTATGCTGATGATAATGATGCCTGGCTACCAGCGGCAAATGCTAATATAAACGACAGGCCTTGGGTTAGAACATTATATGATAGCGGATACTGTCCTACGCCTGTTAGTGGTAAAGGCACTATATTTATCTGTCCAAGTGGCGATCCTAAAGTATACTATAGTTTTAGTAAAACTTATGCTATGCCAATGTGGAATTACCAAGCTTGTTGGAGACTGCGTACTCCGGTAAAACAGCTTTATAATCTTAGTGATCCTTCTACGCTATATGCATCCTACTCAGGTGATCTACTTGTAAACTTCACTCTCCTTTTTGATAGCTGCAACACTGACGATCATAAACAGGTATATAAGTTCTTCTTGAATAGTACCACGGAAAAAGTACATCTTAGACACAACGGGAAAGCAAATGTGCTTTTTGGCGATGGGCATGTATCGTCGTTAAGAGTTCTGCAAAATGGAGAATTAAAGGAAAAAGAAAAAGAGATAGAGAATAAAAAAAGACAGAAACATACATCAAAGGTAGAAAAAAGAATTTAGAGAGATTTCCTGAAGGAATTAGGCGACTTAAGGTATAGTTTGCCTATTGTAGATGCATTGTTCTTTGAAAATTAGTGTTTGTCAGGCAGCTTTGGAATAATTGGCAAAGGTGCGATAGCATCTGATATTTTGAGGTTGCTTCAAGAGAAGAGCGGCAGCGTATGCAACCAAACTCAAAGAGAGATGAGCGATAGTCATTTGATTCTGGACAGAACGGAGTTTGTAGTGAGTGGTTTGTTCAGCTTCCCTGTCTCCAAGGCGAGCAAAGTATCGTTCAACTTCAGTGCGAAGATTATAAGTGTCTTTAAATAATTTGGTG
>JAUSPT010000019.1 GCA_030652805.1 bacterium
TGTAACAAATTGGCTGATTGAGTACAATTTTAATCGCCCTCATCAAGCGCTTGATTATTTAACACCCATGAGATATATTGAGAATCACAATGAGAATCTTAAACAAAAAGTGTTACCTATGTGCCCAGCCAGCACATCATATTTTCAAGTATTTCTTCGTCTGATACAGTATCTTGATTTTGCTGCCCTGACTGTACTGCTAAACGCTTGGCCAGAACATGGTCCATGTTCTTCCATTTTAGCCGTTTTATTGCTTGTGTTTCAAAAGGAGAAATAGCCTCTATAGTTTGTTCCGCAATTTTTTCCTCATCCGAGGAAGGAATAATATTATAACGATCTTTAACTAATTTCAGCAGCGACGTCCTAACCTCTCGTTGTAATTCAAGTATATTTCCAAAGCGTTTGTATTTGAAATTATCAACACGGATTTCTTTCATCCATTTTTGAGTATTCTGATCACGATCTTCATCTGATGCCCCTTTAACAAAAATCAAAATAGGCATGCCTTGTTCTTTGGCGCGGCGGTATTCTTGATGAGTTGTAGATAAAGATCCGGAACAAGTTCCATATTCTTTACCCACTATATTCAAACAAACATCGCAAGAATCTAAAATATCAAGGCATTCTTGGGCACTCTTTTTTGGCGATGCAGGCGCATATTCATACAGAATAGCTTCACAATTAGCGAGAAGAATTGAATCGGTTGTAACCAGCGCGAGGACGGTCAGACGTTCATTTTCAAGCTCCTTCTGGACAGAACTAACAAATAATCGAAGTTTTTTACCGATCACGATTAAACTCCTCTTTTAAGTATCTTCTCCGCTCCTACATGATAATGTTCGACCTTAACCAACAGAGCTCTAACCGGACCCTGTATCCGATGAATTTCCGGTTTAGAGGCGCAGTTGTAAACTACATATAACCAATAATCCTTTTGCAACCGTTCAGCTGTTTTATATTCATTTATTGTTAAGGCAATTTCACCTATCGTTGCCCTACCCTTAACTTCAATTAAATTAGGCTGCCTTCGGCAGCAACTTTTCCTTTAATAAAGCAATTTTTAAATATAATCTTAATGTATTATGGAATATGTAAGCGGAAAAATCAAGCTTAGGGATATTTTCTGGCTAAACCATCATTTGATAAACAAAGCGCCATCTTTAGTAGCCAACATCATTAAAAAACTATCTACTAAAAAGAACTTTTTTACCCCAGTAGAGGATATTATTATTAACGATTACTAACATTGAAATTCCTATACATTAACTTAAAATAGACGACTTTTACTCCGCATATCTCTTGCCTATGCTCTTGATACGAACAAGGGATACCTCTATCTTCAACCACTTTTTGGGCACCCTAAATTATCCTTTTTGGGTCGTTTTAGATTATTCCCTACATACTGCCTTGCTTAACACTTTGCCCTCACTGTCCTTTATCTTGCCTATAGCGTCCTGTAATCTCTTAAAGAGAGCTGGATCAATGCTGTATGAATCAAGAACTTTACGATCTTTTCCAGAGGCGGGCCTTCCAGCCCTTCTTGTTTTTGTGTTACCCATATAACCCTTACCTCCCGTTATCTTTTTATCCACTCTATTAACTTTCTCCTTTAATCCAATTTATTTTAATATATTGTCAAGCTAGCTTTCTACTTTTTATATAATTTAAAACTGTTATTCTATGTACCCCCGTAATTCTTCCAATGGCGCTTAAGGAAATCTTTTTCTTTAGAAGCTCTTTAATAATATCATCTTTACCTGTTAGCTTGGTCTCTTTAGACAAACTGCCTTTAGGCCTCCCAAGTGTCATTCCTTCGCTCTTTTTGCGAGCAAGAGCCTGTTTTGTTCTCTGGCTGATCATGCTGCGCTCAATTTCAGCAGATAAGCTAAACGCAAAAGCTAATACTTTGGAATTTATATTGTCTCCTAGCTCATATTTTTCCTTTATGGTAAAAACTTTTACTTTCTTTTGCATAAGTTCGTGCAGGATGCTCATTACTTCCATTAGACTCCTGCCGAATCTGCTAATTTCAATTGTAATTAATATATCATTCTTTTTAAGCTTTTTTATAAGCTTTCCAAGTAATCTATCTTTATAGTTTTTTATCCCACTAACAGTTTCTTCTATCCATTTATCTACAATAAATTTCCGTTGATCAGCAAATTTAAGCACTTCATACTTTTGATTTTTATTGTCTTGCTTATCGGTACTAACCCGGATATATGCATATATCATTGCTTGCTCAATATATTATGAGTTCCAACTTTCCTAAGAATTTTTGTATTCCCTACAGGCGTAAAAGTTATACGATAGTTTTTAGTAATGCTCATTTCCCAAATATTATCAGTCCCTTTAATCTTCTTAATCCTAAGCGATGGATGATTCGGGTTTTTAATAAAAATATCCAGCTTATTTAAGACTATGTTTTTAATATCAGGATGTAATTTCCTGAAACATTTATCAAAAGCAGAAAGGGTTTTTATGTTAGTTTTTTCCAAGATGCTTCCCTAACTCATTTGCAGTCTTGAAAGAACCGGACATTTTCCCTGCTTTGAGATCTCTATCTGCCTCCCTCTCTCCTTCCTGCCATTCTTTAGTCCAGAACCACGCCTGGTCTTTATTAATTACCATTTTAGGAATCACTTTTAACACATCTTTATCCATTACTACCTCTACATAATCTCCTGGCTCACAATGTAAAATCTTTCTTAATTCTGCCGGTATTGTAAGTTGTCCTCTTTCGTTTATTTTTGTTAAGCTCATAATCTTATCTCCTTTCATATTATCATATTATCATACAACAATATAATAATCAAGAATTCTTTAGGTTTTTAATGGAAATGGTAAGATACATCCTTACCCCCTAGGTGGAGGATACAAGGGACCCCATCCCGAAAGCTTTCGGGATGGGGTCAGGAAAATATTAATAGTATCTGCGAAAATATTTAAGGAGATAAGGAAAGAAGCATCATGTT
>JAUSPT010000020.1 GCA_030652805.1 bacterium
TGTAACAAATTGGCTGATTGAGTACAATTTTAATCGCCCTCATCAAGCGCTTGATTATTTAACACCCATGAGATATATTGAGAATCACAATGAGAATCTTAAACAAAAAGTGTTACCTATGTGCCCAGCCAGCACATCATACAATCTCTACCGTTAATTGTTAATAACGTAACAGGGAGGCAAAATGGAAATCAGGGATGGACAAACAATTCTCTTTATAGGAGACAGTATAACGGATTGTGGAAGACGTGCGACTGAACGCCCATTGGGTAACGGCTACGTTAAATTATTCTCGGATATGCTAATAATTCGAGAACATCAAAAAGCTATAACTGTTATTAATAAAGGTATAAGCGGTGATGTTGTTACAGGACTAAGGAATCGCTGGGATGACGATGTTTTGCGTAATAAACCTGACTGGCTTTCGATTAAGATTGGCATAAATGATATTCACAGAACTCTAAGGCGAAGTTCAGATGCAGTCCCTCCAGAGTTATACAGGGAAGCATATCAGGACATTATCTCACGGACTATATCTACTTTACCTGCGTGTAAACTTATCCTCATAGATCCTTTTTATATAAGTAATGAGACTTCGCCAGACTCATTTCGCAGTGCTGTTTTGAAATTATTGCCAGAATACTTACAGATTGTTGATGAACTTAGTGTGAAATATAACGCGCTTCACATCAAGACACACAAGATATATCAACGGCTGCTCAAAAATCATGAGCCTGATACATTTTGCGCAGAGCCTGTTCACCCAAACCTCACAGGACATCTGGTTATAGCAGATGCTTTATACACTGCCCTTAATTCAAAGTGACATATTTACGTTGCTCTTTGATTGACAGCGCAAGTTTCTTGAATTCAGGAAGAGAGTGATTAAAAAACCGCTTCCATCCCTTGCATAGCCAGCTCAAATTTCTTGAGTTATCTCTTTTATAAAGACGATGCTTTAAACAATCACCTGAGCAGTATTTAAGATATTCACACCTGTCACACTCCTTATTCCAAAGAGCTTTCTTTTTGCCAAATTCTATGTATCTTGGAGAAGTTTGAAGTTTTTCCCATGAATCATTCACTATGCTTCCAAGTTTTTTATTCGATTCAACAAAGAAATCGCATGGATATATGTCTCCATTATGTTCAACAACAAAATACTGACAGCAGTTATCCCCCATATGACAGACATTATATACACCGTCTACAATCAATGTGAGGATAGAATCGAACAGGCGCACAGAGACTTTTCTCATATCCCTTTTGATCCATTTATCAAAGATTCCACACAGAAAATCACCCCATTCCTCTCCACTAATTGAAAAAGGCATGGGGTGTCCTTTATTGTCAAACTCCACACATGGAATATATTGATGATAGAAAAATCCCATATCACAGAGAAAACCGTAGACTTCCCTGGCTTTTTTTGCATTTGCTGAAGTAACAAGAGTCAGAATATTAAACTCCACATTGTTCTGTTTTAGATGTTCTATGCCTCTTAAGACATCTGTATATGATCCATGTCCATCAGCAGTAATTCTGTAGCGGTTATGAATATTCTCTGGTCCGTCAAGACTAACTCCTACTAAAAATTTGTATTTTGCAAGGTGCTTGGCAAATTCCCCGTCAATTAGTGTGGCATTTGTTTGAAGTCCATTTGCCACTAAAGCCCCGCTCTTGCCATATTTCTGCTGAAGTTCAGTCACTCTGCGAAAAAAATCAACACCCATAAGGGTTGGCTCACCCCCCTGCCAGCCAAAAGCATACTGTTTCTGCTCTGTTTTCATATAGCTGGAAATCATTTGCGCAAGTACCCCATCAGACATGCGATGACGTTTGATTTTGAGATAGAGAGCACTCCTATCCAGATAAAAACAATATGGACAATGAAGATTACAGTCAGCAGATGCAGGTTTTATTAAAAGAGAAAATTGTCTCATTTTGTCCTAGCAATATTTTATTTTTAGCGTGTTTTATATTATTAAAATATTATTCGATTATGTCAATTGTTTTGCTTGACAAGCAAATATGAGCATGACATAATCTAAAATCAAGCAAATATGAGCAAATATGGGTAAGAATAAGCATGTTCACAGTTGAGAGACATAAAAAGATAAAAGAAATTTTAAATAGCAAAAAGAGCATATCTGTTCCGGAGCTAAGCGAGCAGCTTGATGTGTCGGAATCAACCATAAGAAGAGACCTGCATGTCTTGGAACAAAACAAGTTGATCCAGCGAACGCATGGCGGGGCAGTTAATATAGATTCCGTACGCTTTGAACCTTCTCTCTCAGAAAAAGAAATTCAATTCAGGGATGAGAAATTAAGAGTGGCAAAACAGGCAGTTCAAATGATACAAGATGGCGATACAATTGCGCTGGATGGCGGCACTACTACGCTCGAGATAGCGAGAATTTTACCGAATATGGCGAATCTAACGGTTGTTACAAATTCAGTAAAGATAATTGCTGAGCTGGCAAATCTGCCGGATGTTAATGTTGTTGTAACAGGTGGAAATCTGCGCAGAATGAACATGACACTTGTAGGGCCTATTTCAAACCAGACACTGGAGAATTTGCATATTGATAAGCTATTTACAGGCACGATTGGTCTAACATATGAAGAAGGGCTTACAACAACAGATGTTATTGAGGCAAAGACAAAGAGGTCTATGATTGAAAGAGCAAAAGAGGTGATTGTTGTCGCGGATTACAGCAAAATTGGCAAACTGGCGTTTGCAAATGTAGCTTCCATAAATAGTATTGATAAATTAATTACAAACACAGGTATTTCTAAAAGATTAGTAAAAAAGTTCCAAAAGAAAGGGATAGAGGTAATTACTGTATGAAAAAAGCTGTGCAGTTTGGTGCTGGAAATATTGGAAGAGGATTTATAGGACAACTTTTGTTTCAGTCCGGTTATGAGACAACATTTATAGATGTAAATGAAGAGGTTATATCAGCAATAAACCGGGTAGGTTCCTATAAAATTAACATAGTTGGGGAAATGGCATCATCTTTAAAGGTTCGAAACATCAAGGCAATAAATGCAAGAGACACCGAAGCAGTGACTTCAGAACTTGTTTCTGCAGACGTTGCTGTAACCGCCGTCGGCAATAGCGTTCTTGAAAAAATAGCACCGCTCATAGCGAGTGGATTAGCGGAAAGAAAAAAGAAGAATATAGAGAAACCTCTTAATATCATAATATGCGAAAATCTCTTAGGCGCCGGTCAGGTGCTTAGGAAACTTGTTCTGGAATCTCTTGATAAGACTTTGTGGGATTATGCGAAAAGGAATCTGGGACTTGTGGAGTCGGTTGTCAGCAGAATGGTTCCTGTGGTTCCTAGGAATATTTCAGAAAAAGATCCACTTTATATTGCCGTTGAAGAGTATTGTACGCTTCCAGTTGACAGAGAGGGGTTTATTGGAGAAATACCCGATATAAAGGGCATGGTTCCGTATGAGAACATAGATGCTTATGAGGAAAGAAAGATATATACACATAACGCGGGGCATTCTATATGTGCTTACCTTGGTTATCAAAAGGGATATGAGTTTGTATGGGAAGCACTGGAAGATAAAGAGATATACTCTGTTGTGACAGGAGCTTTAAGAGAAACAGGGGAAGCGCTTATTAAGAAACATGGTTTTAATTCGCAAAAGCACTATGAGCATGTTGATGATTTGCTGTCCAGGTTTGCTAATAAAGCGCTTGGAGATACAATATGCAGAGTAGGGAGAGATCCAATACGTAAACTGGGGCCAAATGACCGTTTAATAGGCTCTGCAAAACTGGTTTCAGAGTATGGTATAAAGCCTGTAAATATATGCAAAGGGATCGCAGCCGCATTGAAATATGATTATTCGGAAGATCCATCAGCTTGCCGGCTGGCAAATTCAATCAAACAAAAAGGAATAGATTTTGTTTTTAAGAATATTTGTAAAATTGATCCACAAAGCAAAATAGCAAAACTTGTTAAAGGAGAATTGATATGAAAGCAGCATTATTGGAAGATATTGAGAAGCTTAAGATTACAGAAATCGCCACACCAAAACCGCAGATTGGAGAAGTGCTTATAAAAGTAGAAGCCTGCGCTGTCTGCGGAACTGACATAAAGATTTTTCATCACGGGCATAGGCTTATTACTTTTCCGCGTGTTACAGGACATGAGGTGACCGGAAAGATAATTGAAGTTGCGCAAGACGTTTCTAAATATAAATCCGGGGACAGGGTTGCGATTGCTCCGGCTGTTCCATGCGGAGACTGCTATTACTGCCATCGTGGAAAGCAGGCAATGTGTGAAAATCTGCAGGCAATCGGATATTTTTGGAATGGGGGATTTGCGGAGTATATGATTGTCCCGAAAATTGCCGTAGATAATGGATGCGTAAACATTCTGCCTGATAATGTTTCGTTTGAAGAAGGGGCGCTTGCAGAGCCTTTGGCATGCGTTATAAACGGGCAGGAGCTTTCAAATGTAGGTATGGGAGATACTGTAGTAATAATAGGCACAGGTCCAATGGGATGTTTGCATGCAGAACTCGCTCGAGCAATAGGAGCAACAAAAACTGTGATGATAGAAGTGTCAGAAGAAAGACTGGCGTTTGCAAAAAAGACTGTAGATGCGGATTTATTTATAAACTCAAGAAAGCAGGACAGTATCAAGTTGGTTAAAGATTTAACACAAGGCAGGGGAGCAGATAAGATTATAGTTGCATGCGGAGTTGGCAAGGCGCAGGAAGACGCGCTGAAAATGGTTGCAAATCTTGGCAATGTGAATTTTTTCGGAGGATTGCCAAAAGATAAGCCCCATATACAGTTTGATAGTAATGCTGTTCATTATAAGGAGTGCTCTATAACCGGTACCCACGGATCCAGTCCTTGTCATAATCAAATGGCTATAGATTTGATAGCAAGTGGGAAGATAAAGATAAAAAAATACATAACAAGGAATTTTAAACTTGACGACTTAGCCGAAGCAATAGCACGAGCAGAGACAGGAAAAGAGATGAAGATAATTATAAAACCATAAACATAAAGGAGCAGAATGGAATGAAAGAGTCTAAAGAAGAATTAATCGGTTATCTGCGTAAAATGATGGACATACGTTTATTTGAAGAAAAGGTTATGGAACTGCTTGCAAGAAACATAATAAAGGGCGCATCGCATCTCTATGCAGGAGAGGAAGCTGTTGCAGTTGGAGCGTGCAGTGCAATAGAAGAAGATGATTACATTACAAGTACACATCGCGGACATGGACATTGTCTTGCAAAAGGTGGCAAGCTGCCGGAAATGATGGCTGAGCTTTGCGGTAAAGCAACAGGCTATTGTAAAGGGCGCGGCGGCTCAATGCATATTGCAGATGTTACAAAGGGAAATCTCGGAGCAACAGGTATAGTTGCCAGCAATCTTCCTGTTGCAGTTGGAGCGGCTCTATCTGCAAAGATGAGAAAGACAAATCAAGTGGTTTTGTGTTTCTTTGGAGACGGAGCGTCCAACAACGGAATTTTTCATGAATCGCTAAATATGGCTGCTGTCTGGAAACTTCCGGTTGTGTTTGTCTGCGAAAATAATCTGTATGGAATGAGTGTCGCTGCAAACAGATGTTCGGCAGTGCAGGACATGGCGGATAAAGCCAAAGCATATGACATGCCAAACATGATCTGTGACGGTATGGATATACTTGATGTCAAAGAAACCATAAAAAAAGCTGTTGAAAGAGCTCGCAAGGGAGATGGTCCTACGCTTGTAGAGTGTAAAACATATAGATATTTCGGACATTCAAGAAGTGATCCCAGAGCATACAGAACAAAGGAAGAGGAAAAGGAATGGAGAAACAAGTGTCCTATTAAGCAGTTCAGTAAAAAATTAACAGACAATAAAATTCTCACAGAGGAAGAGATTGCTCAAATTGAGAAACAGGCTGAAGAAGCCGTAGAAAGCGCGGAGAAATTTGCCATTGAAAGTCCGTATCCTGATGTTAGGGAACTAATGGACGATATTTATGCGCCTTCTCCGGCAGACTTATTAAATGGAGGTGCCATAAGATGAGAGAAATATTATATAAAGACGCACTTGTTGAAGCAATGCAGGAAGAAATGAAACGAGACGATAGGGTCCTCGTTATGGGCGAGGATGTAGCGATATATGGAGGAGCATACGGGGCAACAAAAGGGTTGTATGAACAGTTTGGAGAGGAAAGAGTAAGGGATACGGCAATTTCCGAGTCAGCTATAGTTGGCGCTGCTATCGGCGCTGCAATAACAGGCATGAGACCAATTGCAGAGATCATGTATATTGATTTTATTACTCAGGCAATGGACCAGCTTGTAAATCAGGCAGCAAAAATGAGATATATGTTTGGTGGAAAAACTACGGTTCCCATGGTACTCAGAACTGAGGGTGGAGCCGGCAGATGTATTGCAGCTCATCACTCCCAAAGTCTTGAGGCATGGATAATGCACGTACCCGGATTATATCTTGTAATGCCATCCACTCCATATGATGCAAAAGGGCTTCTAAAAGCATCTATTCGAGACGATAATCCAGTTGTGTTTATTGAACATAAGATGCTTTACGCTATGAAGGGAGAAGTTCCTGAAACTGATTATATAATCCCTTTGGGAGTTGCTGATATCAAGAAAAAGGGCAGTGATGTTACTATTGTGGCATATTCCAGACAGCTCCATGTAGCTATGGAAGCTGCCGCAGAGCTTGAAAAGGATAATATTTCAGCAGAAGTCATTGATCCAAGAACGCTCAAGCCTTTAGATCTTGATGCTATTTTAACATCTGTCAAGAAGACCTCTAAACTTGTTATAGTTTCAGAGGGCTATAAAACTTGTAATGTAGCCAGTGAAATTGCAATGCTGGTTATGGAGCATGGATTTGATTTATTGGACGCTCCTGTGAAGAGGGTCTGCGCTGTAGATGTGCCTGTTCCAATGAGTCCTGTGTTGGAAGATGCGGCTATTCCAAACAAACAAAATGTAATAAATGCAGTTAAGGAGGTATGCCAATGATTAAAGAAATTATAATGCCGAAGCTCGGCCAAACCGTTGAGGAATCAACAGTGGGCAAATGGCTAAAAAAAGAAGGAGATAAAGTAGAAAAAGGAGATGTGCTTCTTGAGATTACAACTGATAAAGCAACTCTTGAAGTAGAATCATTTGCAAATGGAGTGCTCAGAAAGATTGTTCATAAAGAGAGAGATATTGTGCCAGTTCTAGCAGTTATTGGATACATTGCTTCCAGTATGGATGAGGAGATACCTGAAAAGCCACAGGAACAATTGCAAGAGGAAAAGAAAGAGGTATCTATTGAGGAACCTATTCAAGAAGTTCAGGATAAATCCGTCATAGAAGAAGTCAGAATAAAGATTTCTCCATTAGCTAAAAAACTGGCAAAGGAAAAAGGCGTTGATATAACAAAGGTTAACGGAACCGGTCCTGGCGGAAGGATTGTCAAGGAAGATATACTTGCTTTTGGAGGAAAGGCAGAGGGCAGAGAAAAAATTGCTGCAAAGATAATCCCATTAAGCGGGATAAGAAAGGTTATTGCGAAAAGGCTCCAGGAAAGCAAGCAAACGATTCCTCACTTTTATCTTTCAACAGAGATAGATATGACAGAATGTGTAAAAGCCAGAGCTGAAAAATCACCAAAGCCTGCGTTTAATGATATTATTATAAAGGCTTCAGCTCTTGCAATATCTGAAAATTCAGAAATAAATTCTTCTTTTAAGGGAGACTCAATCGAGATTATTGGAGATATAAATATTGGACTTGCGGTAGCTGTGGATGATGGTCTGGTTGTTCCTGTTATACGAAATGCGGATAAGCTTGCAATATCAGATATTTCTAAGAAGCGTGATGAGCTTGTAAAAAAAGCAAGAGGAGGAAAACTCCTGCCATCCGATTATGAAGGAGGAACATTCACAATCAGTAATCTGGGAATGTTTGAAATAGATAATTTTTCAGCAATTATCAATCCTCCGCAGAGTGCGATTTTAGCTATTGGCAGGATAAAACAAAAACCAGTTGTTATTGATGGGAATATCGGTATTCGCTCAATGATGCAGGTTACATGCTCCTTTGATCACAGATGCATAGACGGTGCACTTGGAGCAAAATTCCTGCAAAAGGTTAAGGGATATCTGGAAGATCCAAAAAATATGTTTCTAATTTGATTCTTCAGGGTAGCTTGCTTCTACATTGATGCTTATTCCTCCGCGGGGAAGGAACTCTCCGGTAACCAGAGCTTTTCTTGGATTACATGCCCTTACAATATCATCAAGAATTCTGTTAACAGCCTCTTCGTGAAACGTAGCGAAGTTTCTAAAAGAGAATAAATATAGTTTCAAAGACTTACTTTCTATGCACTTTTTATCAGGTATATAGCGGATTGTTATTATGCCAAAATCCGGCTGGCTGGTAACAGGACATATTGATGTAAACTCAGGACAGTCAAAGCTAATCCAATAATCTCTCTTAGAATATTTGTTCTCAAATGTTTCCAGCTTGGCTTTATCAGGAGAAGTGGGATATTTGATTTTGCTTTTACCAAGAATCGTTAAATTATCTATGCGTTCTTTAGGCATTTTGCTTCCTCCTATGTGGAATATTGTACAGGATCTTTATAACCAGCTTCCTTAAATCCCTTTAATCTAAATTTACAGCTGTCGCATTTTCCGCACGCTTTACTGCCAGTACGTGGATTATAACAGCTCCAGGTTATGGAATAATCAATTCCTAATGCAATGCCCTTTTTTATAATTTCTGCTTTAGACATTCTGAGTAAAGGCGCATGAATCTTTGTTTTTTTTCCTTTAATACCAGCTTTAGTCCCGAGATTTGCTAGGTTTTCAAACGCTTCTAAGTACTCTGGTCTACAGTCCGGATAACCACTATAGTCAACTGCATTTGCCCCAATAAATATATCGTTTGCTCCAACAACCTCTGCCCAGGCCAATGCAATAGAAAGGAATATAGTATTTCTCGCTGGAACATACGTAACAGGTATTTCCATTGAGATGCTATCTGTCGGGATATCTATATTAGCTGTTAGTGCAGAGTCTCCAATTTCCCTTAGATCTACCACTATGATTTTGTGTTCCTTGACACAAAAAGAACTAGCAACTTTTTTAGCGCTTTTAATCTCAATCTTGTGACGCTGTCCATAATCAAGAGTTAATGAGTACAACTCGTAGTTTTCTGCTTTAGCAATAGCCATTGCAGTTGTTGAATCAATTCCTCCGCTGCTGAGAACTATAGCCTTTTTCATCTAAACGCCTCTCGCATCCGGTCCCCATATATATTTATGAATCTGAATCTGCATTCTAACGTCCAGATTGTCATGGCAAATCCATTCAACGAGTTTCTTGGGAACCAGTTTACCATAAACGGGCGAAAAATGAACACTGTTTACTCGTTGATTGAGGTTGTATTTTTCTGCTATATCCTTTGCCCAATCGTAATCCTTTCTGTCGCCTATCACAAACTTAACCTCATCTTTTTTCCTTAAATACTCAATGTTTTTCCACAGCGTATTGACGCTCATTTTGCTTCCCGGACATTTCAAATCAAGTATTATTATTGCGTGTTGATTTATATTCTTAATACCAATAGTGCCATTTGTTTCAATTAAAACAATGTATTTTTGCTTGATTAAAGTGGCAATCAGTTCAATGGTTTGTTTTTGCAGAAGAGGTTCTCCTCCTGTGATTTCTACCAGATTCGGACCCAGCATCTTTACTTTTCGGACTATTTCTTCTATAGATAAATCATCCCCTTTTTCGTAAGCATACTTTGTGTCGCAGTAGCTGCATCTGAGATTACAGCCTGTAAGTCTTACGAAACTGCACAATTTGCCGGCAAAGCTCCCCTCGCCCTGAATGCTTTTAAAAATTTCATTAACCTTAATCATGAATCACCTGAATTCTTTTTGACATCAAATCAAAATTTGCTATTATACACAGAGGTTCAAGATGTTTCTGCCGGGATGGTGAAATTGGCAGACACGCTAGCTTGAGGGGCTAGTGGGAGAAATCCTGTGCGAGTTCAAATCTCGCTCCCGGTACTATCTGGCTATTTTACTGTTTGTGTAATCAATAATGTATTTTCTTTCTTCATCAGAAATATCAGTAAAGAGAAGCCCTGTATCAAAATCATTATCCATTCTTCTTTTTCTTGAGTATATAACACGTGCGAGGGCATTAATTGGAGAGCTATAACCGGGAATTTCTATTTCCAGTTCAATGATTGTGCTCCTTGTTATGCAGTCAGCTGTTGTTATACAAATTCCGTTCCCGCCTATATTTTCTGTATAGGCTTGCTCATCCTTGCTAATACCTGTTGGAGAATATGCAAGGTAATTGACAGCTGCTTTCATATCCAGGCGAGGATATTTTCTGCGCTCAGGGCCGAGATATTTTTCTTTTTTCTCTTTTTCTGGTTCTATCTTAACTATTTCTTCATCCTGTTTTTTGAAGATAATGTTTATATTTATATGCGCGATTCCTATTTCATCGCCTGTTTTTAATATATGAGATTGAATAAGCTTGCCATTTATAAATGTGCCGCCTTTGGAGTGTAAGTCATATATTATATATCCATCTGTCTGTGGCCTGATCCTTGCATGTCTTCTTGATGCAGTTACTTCATCCAGAATTAATTGGTTATCCTCATCTCTACCGATCCAGAATTCCTTTCTTGGGGTCATAAGAAATTCTTTGACTTTTCCCTCTGCTTCTTTCACAATCAATCTTGCATTTTGTAGGGATATATCTCCAATCTCTCCTGTTGGAATTATATGCCTTTCAAATTCCTTTTTGTCCTTAAAGAAAGAAAAACTGGGATATACGAGATGTCTGATAGCAGAAAAGACCGCCTTATAGTAGCTCAAAAGCAACAAAATGCCTACAAAAACTCCGCAAGCGCCAAAGATTATAAAACTAAATTTAACAGGATGATCCTTTAGTATTCGTTCAATTTTGCTGATTGCAAAAACACTTCTTGAAAAGAATAAAAATATAATGATTTGGGAGATGATTAAATTTAAGCTCTTATTTTGCACTAACAATATATCCTGTATTTATTTATCAAAACTATCATAAGATTATACCCCTTGTTTCTCCTTACTCAACGGAGTGTTAGTTTGTCCATTTTTTCCAGCATCTTGAGTTTTTTAAGAAATGGGTATTTTCTTTGTTTTTGCAAAGTCTTTTTCCTCTCTTGTGAAAACACCTGCCAGAATTCTTTTGCGGTTTTTACATTAAGAAGCTTTTTCATTTTTTCTCCGTTATCTCTTTGAATCTTTCAAGAATTGGGTACTCTTTATTTGTGAACTGCTTCAACACTCTTTTTAGCAAATCCATATTAGCAGAGGGCAATAGCTGTACTATTGTATATTTATCTTTTTGCCTGAATGATATAAGCAAAGTGGCGATAAGATATTCAACTGTCAGCACCTTTGTTCTTATTTTATCAACATATATCTTCTTGCTGTTTTTGATGGCTTCTTGAATGAGCGGATGAATAAAACTTGGCAGGAATTGGACGGGCACGCCCTTTATAGTTATAAAAACATTTTCTATCTTGCATTTTTCCCGACGAAAGTGATCGTAGACATTATGAAAGTCATCCATGCTATCAATTAAAATAAAGAGATCAAGATCGTATGTAAACTGTGGTTCTAAATAATAGCTTTTCGCTATACCGCCACCTATGGCATAATCTTTAATTATCTTCTTCGTTTTAAGATTGTTTATTTCTTTTATAACATCCAAGAGCCCCTGCGTTTTCATAATAACCTCTTATGTTACTTGATAATATCAAATTTCTACTATAAAATCAAAATCAATAACTTTGTGTAACACCAAAATTTTGATGATTTTCATACAACATTTATAACATCAAATCTGTGGTCTGCCTATTTCCTTACTTATTCCTAACCATTTATCAAATCCTGTCTTCCATGGAACAATTTTTCGGGCTCTTTCATAATTTTCCTGGGCTTTTTCAAGATTATTATTTTTCTGATAAGCTTTTCCAATAAGGAGCCAGGGCAGAGCATAATACTCATAAAAGATAGAAGAACGCGTTTTCCCCTTTTCGGGGAGAAAAGAATGGTGAAACTGGTAGCTGGAAAATAATTTTTTGTTTATTCTTTCCACCTGTTGAATAGTGGGTGGTCTCTCCCCAGGGGATAGAAGTCGGATAAGTACACCAGAGGGATAAAACTTCCATTTTTCTTCTCTAAAGCTAGGATGAAAAAAATCTGTGATATAGATGGAAAATCTGTCAATATTAGCCTGGATAAATTCTTCCACTTTATTCTTTCTATACTTTTCTGCCAATTTTATATTAGGTACATTTGATAGCAATCGTTTGTGACACCAATCTAAGCCCAACATTCCCGTCGTCATATGTTGGACATCCCTGCGAATTTCCAGAACTTCTTTTATGTAAAGAAATGCTCCTATATGGGTATCGGTAGAACCGAGAATTAAGCCATTCTTTTCTACTCCTTTCAATGCATTTATACAATAATCCTGAATAATAGTGTCATTCCTTAAGTTCACCTTTGGATAGTTCAATGGGATAAATATCAAAACAGAGAGCGCAATAAGTGAAATTTTACTCCATGCGGATATATTCTCTCTCTTCCATTTTAAGAAAAAGCGTATCCCTTCACACATAAATATAACCAGAAT
The DNA here is from genome assembly GCA_030652805.1 of bacterium. NCBI lineage: Bacteria > bacterium. The sequence continues at coordinate 12,714 of JAUSPT010000020.1, forward strand.
TAGATTCGGCATAATATAGAAGCGGCGCACTACAAAGATGCTTAAGCCCCTGAATTCTACATTCATTAAAGATAAGAAGAATACAGAAGACAAGAGGAAGGAGAGCAGGAATGAGCCATACAGCATCTTCTTGTCAAAAGACCATTTCCTTTTCCGGATGAGTTTAAAAATTGTTACAAAAAGTCCAAGAACAGCCAGGGCAAGTGGAAAATAAAAAAACTCCCCGGGTAAAGAGAAAAGATATTCTTTTACCTGAACAAAATTAGGTACAGGCACATTGTGAGGAGAAAACTTGAAGCTGTAATCTTTTCTTAAAACGTGATGAAGCAGTCCTCTCCAGTATTGCGTATAGCCCCAAGCCCAGACCTTTGATTTACTGCCTATGAATTTAAGGTAAAGATAGGGGGTAAGTCCAAACAGAAAGAATAATATTCCCAGTCCGTATTCTCTTAGTATTTCTTTCAACCTTTTGCGCCTGCCGGCAAAATAGAGACCTGTTAGAAAGACAGGAAAGACTAAAACCACTGTATAATGATTGGAAAGCCCTAATCCAGCCAGTAAAAAGAGTAAGGGAATAGTGTGCCGGCGGGATTTCAAAGCTGCTAACAGGACTGCGGTTATTATACAGGTATTTAAGGTTCGGACTTCTGCCACTGAGGAATATCTCCAGAAAAGTGGAGTTAAACCGAATATTGCCGAAGCTAAGCCGGAAGAGAGGATATCCTTCGTTAGTCCAAATAAAAGCAAGAATAAAAGAGCAATAGTTAATGCGCCAAAGAACGAAGAAGTTAAAGAAACCTTAAAAGCCGGAGTCCCAAATGGCAGATGGCTGAAAACTCTTCCTGCCAGCACATATAAAGGATAACCAGGAGGATGAGGAACTCCGCCTTTGTAGAGTACTGTCATATATTCGCCGGTATCACCCCCCTGGACGGTCCGTGTACAGGTTGAAGAATAAAGAATGAGAAAGGACAAAAATAAACCAGCGCTAATTAAATAGAAGTGCGGCTTTAATGTTTTAACCATGCTCTTATAAAACCTGGTTTTTCTTCGCTCAGCCATCCAAGAAGTTCCTCCGCTTTTCTCTCATGCAGAGGATAGCTCAAGTATGTTTCTATTATCTCTCTTATTTTCTTTTTATCAGTTCCTCTCTTTATGCTTTCAGCAAAATCCTCCTTTGCTTTCTCCACTTTTCCCTGCCATAATCTGACTACGCCTCTCTGCCACAGGAAAGAGGAACCAGTTAATCCTTTAGTATAATGGCTCTCAGCCTGCTCAAGCCAATAGAAAGCACGTTGAACTAACTCTGCTCTTTCCGGAGCTTCTTCAGAAAATTCCATGGTCTTCTGAAGAATTTCAAGGGCTGTTCTTCCTTCCAGGTTTCCCCGCATGAACCATGCTATTTTTATATCAGACCTCAGGAGGTTCTTCTCTTTCAAATAATCCAGCATCTCCTGTCGGTTTTTTTTATCACCTTTATTTACAAAATGCCTGTATGACGAGGGAGTAGTAAAAGTGCAGACGTCTTCTCTGTCGTACTTGGAGATAAGAGGAGCATTTTTACTTATGCGTGGAACCACTACTATCCACATATCATCCCAGTATACGGTATGCCACTTATCAGCCAGTTCCCAAAGAGGAATATTATACTTTTGCCACTGAATTATCATAGCGTCTGCGCTTTCATCAAAGTATTTTCTCCAGTTTTCGCCGCCCTTTGCTAGTTTCTTTTGATTCAGGAATACCCATGAAGGATAGGTCAGGCATTTCCCGTCAATATAAAATTTGCTATTCTTAAGATAGAACTCCAGATAGTGTCCTGCGTCATAATCATTATAGATTTTTCCTTTGATTCCCTTATTCATCATGAATTCTACCGCTTTAACAGGAAGATTCGGGTCTTTTACTAAATTTCCAGCGGAAGGGAGCTCTTTCACAAAAGGGGAAGGGATAGTGGTGAAAGCTACGGCTGCTGTTACGCAAAAAAATACTATGGATATTACCCAATTAGAAGCCCCCACCGAAGGTGTTGCAGTTGTCTTTGGCAACTTACTTCTAACGGGGTGAATAAGTTCACTGATCACGGGAGTAAGCAGAATGAATGAAGACAGAGTAAATAAGCCAAGCTGGCGGCGATACATTAAACTGGATACTCCCAGACCAAGCAGAATGAGAATATGAGAGATTTTTAAGTGATTTGAGTTTCTTTTTTTTAACGCAAATAAGCTTGCAAAGACTACGAAACATAGAAATAACCACGGCTGAAAAGCGGAAAATTTTAATGGGATAGATTTCCATTCCATTACATATTTGAAGACCCATCCAAGAGAGCGTATGTAGAACGCGTATTTCGGAACTTCAATTCCATAGGGGTTGATCAAGCAGATACCCATACAGCCTATTAATAGAAGAATATAATTCTTTACCCCGCTTAGAGATTTAACAAAGCGGAAATACCAAGTGCATTCCCTATCTCTAACGGGGTAAAAAACTGCCTCTATTATTCCACCGGCTATATAGCATCCTATGACAAAAAAGAGCAGAAGGAACGCTGAGTGAAGATTAGCCCAGATGAGAGTTAAGACCAAGAAACAGATAAACTTTTTTTTAGTGAGTTCTCCTTCCAAGAGGAGCAAGGAGACTGCCAGAAAAAGGAATGTAAAAAGATAGGGGCGGATTAAAAGCCCCGTAGCTCCAAACAAAGAGCCTAAAACAAACAGGAATATGACTAGAGGATGGCTGTTTTTTTTCAGGTTGTGATAACTGCATAATGTAAAGGTAAAAGCGATCAGCAGGGATTTTATAATAATCAGCCCCAAAAGTCCCCAAAAGCGATAAATCCCCCATAGAATGAGCTGAGCCAGCCAGCAGTAGTTTATAAATATGTTATGAGGAGTATAAAGAAATGGATTTTGCTGAGGGAATACCCCATTTTCACACATATATCTTCCAAAGGCGAGATGTCCCCAGAGGTCGCATGCGCTTATAGGCGTGAAACCAATATAGAATGTTAAAATAAAAACAGAAACGAGTAAAAAAAATGAAGATTTATTAAACAAATTTTCTCCCTCAATGACACAGCATTACAAAAAAAGGAGGGAAAAATCTCCCTCCTTTTTAGTTTGTCTTAGTCTCCTGTAAAATTCACAACTCACTGGTACACAGAAAGTTACGAACATTAATTCCTTGACTTTTCCCTCCAGCCTTGGCATAATGTAACTGCTTTTCAAATAACAAGTTACAACAAAAAGCGAAAGGAAAAGTCATGCAAAACTTTCAACTTTCTCTCTTCTACGATTTACAACTATTAATTCAAAGATCAAACTTCCACAGAAAATATTATCTGCTTTTTACAGCTCTTGATCTATCTAATATCCATGACAAGAATTATGGCGTTGGCCGCACTGGCTATTCCCACCATGCTATGATCAGAGCCTTTATTG
>JAUSPT010000021.1 GCA_030652805.1 bacterium
GATAGGGGTCATCTCCAGCCACAGAGCCTATTATTGCAATTTCGAGAAAGCTGGATAGTTTATGTACTTTTTCAGCAAACTCATTAGCAGCAACTCTAAGAATTTCATTCTTATTCATCTTCTTTACTCCATTAAACTACTAATTAACATTGTGTTTAACGGTATCAGCATATACGAAGTTACGGCCGAAGGGAGCAACATCTTGAGTTGTTTTCTTTTCTATTTTATCCTTACCTCTAAGGTTTCTGAACCACCCACAATACGCAATCGGTGGAAAACTTCTTTACTTCTTCGGACTCTTCACAAAGTTCAGAACGCAATATTCCTTCTATTAAGATAAACCCTGCTTCTTCCAAACTTAAAATTACTTCATCTCTGGTTGGAAGATGAAGAAAAGTGTCTCTCTCTTCCATCTTTATAACCCTATCTCCAAACTCGTGCAAACTTTTATCTTGAAAATGCAATGCCCACCTTCTCTTCTCCTCTTGCCAAAATGATTCATATTCTTTACTGCTATCCCTATCATGAGTAGTAAACAAGAAATATCCTTTAGGTTTCAATATACGCTTTATTTCATTTAACACTTTTATCCGATTTTCTCTTCCCGGTATCTGCATTATCCCATTAAAAGAAAATAAAGCCGCCTCAAAGGTTTCATCATTATAATCCAAACAAACCGCATCTCCCACACTAAAAGCTATGTTATAATTCAATTCCTCACTAATTCTTCTGGCTTGCACTATCATAGCTTCTGCCAAATCCAATCCTTCTACTAGATGGTAACCAAGCTCATAGAATCCTATGGTTGTTCTCCCTGCACCACATCCAATATCTAAAATTCGGTCTTTCGGATTAAAATATTTTTTAATCATCATCTTCTCAGATTCCCATAGCCCAATTTCCTTAACTGCTCTTGTATAATCTGATACTGTCTTTTCTGTGTTAAACGATTTTCTAATAAACTCTGTATCAACTTTTCTTGTGTTCATCTCTTCGTGCTCCCCATTTATAAATTTTAATATTATTTCTAATGTGTTTGCAAAATATAACTCATATTTCCCCCTGTGTCTTATCCCAATCTTTGACGAACTGCACCATATAGAATTATTCCAGCAGCTACTGATGCATTTAAGGATTCAGTGGATCCCAAGATAGGAATTTTTATCTTTTTATAAGCCGCTTTCCTCCATATATCATTTGCTCCTCTATTTTCGTTTCCGATTACCAAAGCGAAAGAATCTTTGAGGTTAGCGGAATAGTAATATTCTTCACTATCTAAATCTGCCACCATAATATTTATAGAGTTATAGTTTAACCATTTGACTGCCTCATTATCATCAAGACCACTTACAATAGGCACCTGAAACAGGGAACCCATTGTAGACCTAACAACTTTTGGGTTATATAAATCTACAGTTCCTTCAGTTAATAATACCGCAGTAGCACCTGCTGCAGCGCTGGTTCTTATGATCGTCCCAAGATTTCCAGGATCCTGCAGGCCATTCAAAACAACTACCAAAGGATTTGCCCCAAGAATTATATCTGCCAATGATATTTCTATTTGTTCAGCTACCGCTATTATTCCTTGAGAGCTAACTGTATCTGAAACCTTATTAAATAGATTATTGGGAAGTCTTAAAACCTGACAATCTTGATTAATTTTTGGCACATTTTCTGCTGTTTCATTAATAATAAGGTATTTTATTTTTATTCCCCTACTATTAGCTTCCTCAACAAGTCTGGTGCCTTCTATGAGAAATAATCCACTGTTTTCACGAACTTTTTTTTGACTTAAAGCTCTTACCAACTTATACATTGAATTTTCTCTGGAAGTAATATCTTTATACTGCTTCATGTATGATACTCCTCTATAGATTAAAATTAAGGGAGTTCTGCTTGCAAAAATTTGACCTCAAGCGTCAAAAGAACTGTCCCCCTGACACTGTAGTAATACCTAAAACCTTAACTATCTGATTAAAAAATTCCTCAGTTCCTATAGGTTTTCCGCTAAAAGTTACCGAATTATTAACCCGGCACACCTTCCCTATTTATTCTATTAGGCTGTCCGCTTTTCTTTTTAGCAAATGCGAGTATGGCTCCTAAAGCAATCGATAAAAAAGCAGCAGATAAAACTCTATACTCCGGAGGCAATAAAAATGTTATCGTGTGTGCAGGTATCCAAAAAATTGGAATCGTCTTCATTATTACAAATGATATAAAACCATCCCAATCAATCCTCTTTACTACATCGCTGAGTGTTACTTTTCCTTCTTTATTTTCATATTTCAAATCAATAAATGTATCAGTTATTCGGTGAAAGGCCATCATAGTCGGTGCAAATGATAAGTTCATTATAAAACTGACGAAAAACGCAAAAGCGAACTTCGAATTTCCACCAGGTAAAAATCCATTTGCTAAAGCGCCTGCTATTCCTGCAGCAAACACACTAAATATTAATACAATAACCATTCCTAATAATCCCCATACAAAAGCTCTATATAGCAATCCCTTGGGAATATTCCAATCACTTGTCACAATTCTTATAGCCAAAAGCTCTCCCATTGTAGCAAGTATGAAAAATTTGATAAATCCTCCCATATAAGCATGTTCGGTTGTAAATTTCATAAACATTTTATGAGTTACCGAGGCTACTAATATTACAACAAAGACTGTCAAACCGGCCAGCCAAAAAAAATAGGATGCGTTGTTAATGCTCAGTAATTGAGTAATTTTTTGTACCATAAAAAGAAAATGGACCTATTTATTATGATACGACAAAAGTTTTAAAAACCCTCTTTTTTAAGAAATTTTATTGAGATTAACTGTGTAAAGTTTAAAGATGGATTCCTGCTCCCCAATCAGGTCGGGGACAGGTTTCGAGGGAATGACAAAAAAGAGGTAGATATTCTGGTCGGGGCGAGAGGACTTGAACCTCCGACCCCCTGAACCCCATTCAGGTGCGCTTCCAAACTGCGCTACGCCCCGACTTTTATATTATACTAAATGATTTTATTTATAGCAATAAAGTTT
>JAUSPT010000022.1 GCA_030652805.1 bacterium
CACCAAAATTCAGTGTATCATACCTTCCTGGGCGCATTCTCTCTTCTCCTTTCTCCCCGAAAGCTTTCGGGGATTTTGTTTTTTCCATAGGAGAGAGAGGATAGCCCTTTACTTTTTATACTTCAATCACTTTTGCATAAAATATTTTACATTACCTAAAATCCTATTTTGATTGACACACTGCTCACTCTTATGCTATTAATATAGCCTATTTACAGATTTTAAGAAAGGAGAACTTATATGCCGTGCGGCAAGAAAAAAAAGAGGCAGAAAATAGCCACGCATAAGCGTAAGAAAAGATTGCGCAAAAACAGACATAAGAAGAAGATAGGGTAAATAGTTATACATAGGAGTTAGTTATGTATCAGACCAATATATCAACTGTAAAGAAAATACTGGTAATAGCTATAGTTATTACTACTATTATGTGTTGTCTCTCTATTGAGGCTTCAAGTGAGAATGTCTCAGATAGTGTTATAGCTGACACAAGCCTTTATGGAGAGCTTAAATTATTTAGTGATGTAGTCACTGTTATACAGTCTTCTTATGTTAGAGAAGCTACGCCGCAAGAGCTTATCTATGGCGCTATCAATGGAATGTTAGTGGGGTTGGATTCATATAGTCAGTTTATGTCTCCAGACATTTACAAAGAAATGCAGGTAGAAACAAAGGGAGAGTTTGGTGGAATAGGAATTGTCATTGGTATCAGAAATGGCTTATTGATTATAATTTCTCCAATTACAGATACTCCTGGAGATCGGGCAGGACTTAAGTCAGGAGATGTGATTACAGAGATAAATGGTAAATCAGCGCAAAAGCTAACGCTCATGGAAGCTGTGAAAAAATTAAGGGGACAAAAAGGAACAAAGGTCTCTATAGGAATTGCAAGGGAAGGAGAAAAGGAGCTTCTGCACTTTGACATTGTACGTGAAGTAATAGAGATAAAGAACATAGAAAATGCCGGAGTACTGGATGATAATGTAGGATATGTGCGAATAGTGCATTTCAATCAAAAAGTTATCCATGAGCTTAAAGAAGAGATTAGTTCTCTTTTGGGGAAGAAAATAGATGGATTGATTGTTGATGTAAGAAGCAACCCTGGTGGTTTATTGGGAGCTTGTGTCAAAGTAACAGATCTGTTCCTGCCAAAAGGGAAACTCATCGTTTCTACAAAAGGGAGAAAGGAAGGACAGAATATAACATTCGTCTCACAAACTGGAGCTCTTTATCCTATGGATATGCCATTAGTTGTTCTTATAAATGAAGGGAGTGCCAGCGCTTCCGAAATTTTTGCCGGCGCAATACAGGACTGGCACAGAGGAATTATACTGGGGACTAAATCATTTGGGAAAGGATCTGTTCAAACGGTAATTCCTCTATCTGATGGATCTGGCATAAGATTGACAACTGCTAAGTATTATACTCCCAAAGGCCGTTGTATTGATGAAGTTGGACTTATACCTGATGTTACTCTGGAGATGACAAAAGAGGAGAAGGTTGAATTATTTGAGGCAAGGATCAAAGCCATTGAAAATAAAGACAAAGCAAAATACTCCATTCTAACTGGAGATAAACAACTTCAATCTGCAGTTAGAATAATAAAAGCTGCCAGAATAATAAGACAAAACTTAAAATCGAAATAATTAAAGTTTTGCGCAGAATCAAAAATCCATTATCTGGAAATTTGGATAGGTTTTAAAAGGAGATTATTATGCCTGATACATTTGCTATAACTATAGTTTCTATTATCACATTCACAGTGGTTGCTGCTTTTATTAGAGGAAGAGTTAGAGATAAATGCCTGTGGGATTTTTCAGAGGACCTGGTAACCCTGGAAAAAACAACTGGCAAAATATTTTGGGGTAAACTGAGCGTGGAAAATACGGGACTAGAACTAATTTATTCAACCAAGTACAAAGATAAAAGTGGACATGATGAGACGAGCTACATTCTATATAAACAGGAGTATCCTAATATTCAAACCTTAATTCGCTACCACGATGAATTAAATGAAGATAGAAAGAAAAAAAGGGAGAAGGAATTAAAAAGAACCTATCATCCCACGGCCTTAAGAAGGCTTAAAAGAAGAATGCAAAATTTATTCAAGACGGTAAGAGATTCGATGATGGAGGTAGTGAATCTGTTAATCGGTCAGGCCAAAAAAGCTACTCCTGCTGGGTCGATGCTAACTTCTCAAGATAAATACGTCTCCCAGATGAAACAAGAATTGATGGGTTCTATTGGAACGGCTTTCGAGCCTTTATTAGAAAGACATATTGGTAAGAGAGTTGTGCTTGAGTTGACTAAAGGTGATAAGATATTTGAATATCCCGGCGTGTTAAAGGACTATACGGCGGAATTTATAGAAATCATGGACGTTGATTACAGAACAAAAGAAGACCAAACAGCCAGAAAGGCAGATCTTGCGATTCTAAGGAAATACGGTGTCATCCGACATCTCGGAGAATAGATAAGGTCTGAGGAGTCTCATAAATTGTTAATTTTAGGAATAGAAACCTCTTGTGATGAGACTGCAGCGAGTGTTGTAGAAAATGGAAAGCACATTAGATCTAATGTTATCAGCACACAAATTGATATTCACAAAAAGTTTGGGGGAGTGGTTCCAGAGCTTGCTTCACGCGCACACATTGAACTGATTAGTCATGTAATTTGGGAAGCTTTGAAAAAAGCGGATTGTAAGTTATCCGAGCTTAATGCAGTAGCGGTTACGAGCAGTCCTGGATTGGCAAATGCCCTTCTTGTAGGCACAGAGACAGCCAAAGCCCTGAGCTTTTCACTAAGTATTCCTCTTATAGCAGTTAATCACATACATGCACACTTATATGCCAACTTTATGGAACACAGTAGTATTATCTGTCCTGTTGTTGGTTTGGTTATATCAGGTGGGCATACAGCGATATTTTCTGTGAAAGATTATAATGATTACGTATTGCTCGGGCAAACCTATGATGATGCAGCAGGTGAGGCTCTGGATAAGGTTGCAAAAATGCTGAATTTAGGCTATCCGGGTGGACCAGTAATATCTAAAATGGCTGAAAAAGGCAACTCTAAAGCTATGAATTTTCCAAGGGCGTTTCTTGGAAAGGATATTTATAACTTTAGTTTTAGTGGAATGAAAACAGCTGTAGCCAGGTATCTTGAGTGTAATTCCACTAAGCATTTGGCAGATGTTAGTGATATTTGCGCTGGATTTCAACAGTCTGTAATAGATGTTTTGATAAAGAAGATTGTTAGTGCAGCAGAACAAAAAAATGTTGAGACAATTTTAATTGGTGGTGGAGTAGCTGCTAATACAGAGTTTCGGAAACAGCTCTCTGAAATTTGTAAAGAAAAGGGCATGAATTTATTTTCCCCTTCATTAAAACTTTGCACAGACAATGCGGCAATGATAGCAGGACTTGCATATCATAGGTATAAAGAAGGGAAATTTGAGGATCTTTCGTTAGATATACATCCGCAGTTGCAAGTGTAAATAGTAGTTGATATACTAAACAAGACATTAATGGTACAAAAGGATTTTCTATGCATGATTTTTCGTATATTGGGAAAAGTTTTTATTGTGAGAATGTGAATCTCGAGAAAATTGCTCAAAGATTCGGAACCCCGACCTATGTATATAGTTATAAGACTCTGATAGATCACTATCTCAAGCTTGATAGAGCTTTTGATTACATCCCTCACACAATATGCTATTCTATTAAGTCAAACTCAAATATAGCAATATGTAAGCTGCTCGCTGATCAGGGATGTGGTGGAGATGTAGTTTCGGGAGGAGAATTGTATCGTGCTATAAAAGCAGGAGTGAAATCGGATAAAATAGTTTATGCAGGAGTTGGAAAGACAAAGGATGAAATAAAATTTGCACTCTTATCCAATATATTACTATTTAATTCAGAGTCTCAAGCTGAACTTGTATTGATAAACAAAATAGCTGGAGAGCTTAATAAACGGCCTAAAATTGGTTTGCGCATAAATCCTGATGTTGATGCCAAGACACATGCATATATAACAACAGGAAAGAAAGAAAATAAGTTTGGAATATCTTTGAATGAGGCCTTTAAGATATATAAGACAGCAAACAGATATAGGAATCTGGAGTTTAGGGGGATTCACATCCACATTGGGTCTCAAATAACCTCGGTTCAACCTTATGTTGAAGCTATTAAAAAAGCAGTAGATTTTATAAATAAGTTGAAATGTGAGGGGATAAAGATAGATTACCTTAATATAGGAGGAGGACTAGGAATAATTTATGATAAAGAAAGCCCTGCAAAAGCTAGTGAATTTGCAACTAGTTTAAAGCCGTTGTTGAAAGAACTTAACTGTTCATTGATTCTCGAACCTGGCAGATTCATAACAGGAAATGCAGGAGTTTTATTAACAAAGGTGCTATTTGTTAAGAAATCGATGAATAAGAAGTTTGTTATTGTTGACGCAGCAATGAATGATTTAATAAGACCAAGTTTATATAATGCGTATCATAATATACTGCCTTTACAGAAATTTGGCAGAAAGAAATCTTCAGATATTGTTGATATAGTGGGGCCTGTGTGTGAATCAGGAGATTTTTTTGCAAGGGACAGAAGATTGCCTTTTGTTGAATCAAATGATGTCTTAGCAATTTTGGGTGCTGGAGCTTATGGGTTTAGTATGTCATCTAATTATAATTCAAGACCAAGGGTAGCAGAGGTGTTAGTAAAGAACAATAAATGTTACTTAATTAGAAAGCGAGAGACGTACTTGGATTTGATAAGAAATGAAAAAATTCCGGCAATATTAGCAAAATTGGGACAGAGAAATAGAGGAAAATAAGGTGTTAAATGAAATAAAAAAAGGCGGAGTAGAGGTCATATCAGAAGAGGCACTTAATAAAAAATTGGGTCTTGGAAGACCTCTGAGAGTGAAATATGGGATAGATCCTACCACGGCAGATATTCACATAGGGCACATGGTTTCTGTTAGAAAGATGAGACAAATGCAAAATATGGGACACGTTGGAGTAGTAATAATAGGGGATTATACTGCTCAAATTGGAGATCCTACAGGACTAGATCGTTCAAGGCCTTCTTTGTCAAAGGAACAAGTTAAAAAGAATGCAATTGAATATATGGATCAGTTATATACTGTGCTTGATAAAAAAAGAACGGAAGTTCATTGGCAGAGTGAATGGTTTGAAAAGATGAAAATTATGAATTTAATAGAGCTTCTTGGTAAGTTTACAGTTGCGCAGATAATGGCCCATGAGACGTTCAGAATGCGATATAAAAAAAGACTGCCATTATCCATGAATGAACTTTTGTATCCAATACTTCAGGCATACGATTCTGTTATGATTAAGGCTGACATTGAGTTAGGGGCTAGTGAACAAAAATTCAACATATTGTTAGGAAGAGAAATACAAAAAAAATATTCTCAGGAACTCCAAGTAGCCATTTTATCACCAGTTCTTATAGGGACAGATGGGGTAAATAAAATGAGCAAAAGTCTTAATAATTATATTGCCATTTATGATACACCAAAGGAAAAGTATGGAAAGATAATGTCCATAAAAGATGATTTGATAATGAGTTATTTTGAATTAGCCACTGATATATCTATTGAGAGGCTTGATGAAATTAGAAGTGCGTTGGCCCATGAAAAGAAGAATCCTATGGATGTTAAAAAGCATTTGGCAAGAGAAATACTGAAAACTTTTCATAATGAGAGTGAAATAAAAGAGGCTGAAGAATACTTCATGAAAGTATGTAGCAGAAGGGAACGCCCTGAAGAGATAGAAGAATTACAGATTAACAGCAGCAAGATATGGATAGTTAAGTTACTGATTGATGCAAGGGTGGCTAAAACAAGTGGTGAGGCAAGAAGGCTTATAAGAGGTGGAGCTGTGTATATTGATGGCAATAAAGTTGTGGAGGAAACTCTTGACATACAGATAAAAAAAGAGTTCCTGCTGAAGGTAGGAAAGAGAAAGTTTATAAAAATAAGACCAAATGCCAAAAATGGGCTTGACAGGAATTAATTCTTTGCTATAATCCAGTCTCTTAAAGACTATAAAGATGTTCTTTGACAAGCGAACAGCGGTCTCTGTTGAATTTTTGATGTTTTTTGAAGAGTTTGATCCTGGCTCAGGATTAACGCTGGCGGCGTGCCTAACACATGCAAGTCGAACGAGAAAGGTCTCTTCGGAGGCTTAGTAAAGTGGCGCACGGGTGAGTAATACATAGGTAATCTACCTCTAAAATTGACATAACTTCGAGAAATCGGAACTAATATTGGATAATATCCTAGAGATGTAGGTTTTTAGGATTAAAGATGGCCTCTACATGTAAGCTATCGTTTAGAGATGAGCCTTTGTCCTATCAGCTAGTTGGTGAGATAATAGTTCACCAAGGCTATGACGGGTAGCCGGCCTTAGAGGGTGTACGGCCACACTGGGACTGATACACGGCCCAGACTCCTACGGGAGGCAGCAGTGGGGAATTTTGCGCAATGGACGAAAGTCTGACGCAGCGACGCCGCGTGGGTGATGAAGGTCTTCGGATTGTAAAACCCTGTTAAGCAAGATGAAATATCTATTGCATAATACGTAATAGATTTGACAGTATTGCTAGAGAAAGCCCTGGCTAACTCCGTGCCAGCAGCCGCGGTAATACGGGGAGGGCGAGCGTTATCCGGAATCACTGGGTGTAAAGGGTGTGTAGGTTGCAGGATAAGTCAGATGTGAAATCCATTCGCTTAACGGATGAACTGCATTTGAAACTATCCAGCTAGAGTATAGAAGAGGAAAGTGGAATTCCTAGTGTAGCGGTGAAATGCGTAGATATTAGGAAGAACACCAGTGGCGAAGGCGACTTTCTATTCTAATACTGACACTGAGGCACGAAGGCTAGGGGAGCAAACAGGATTAGATACCCTGTTAGTCCTAGCAGTAAACGATGGACACTAGGTGTGGGAGGTATTTATACCTTTCGTGCCGTAGCTAACGCGTTAAGTGTCCCACCTGGGGAGTACGGTCGCAAGACTGAAACTCAAAGGAATTGACGGGGGCCCGCACAAGCGGTGGAGTATGTGGTTTAATTCGACGCTACGCGAGAAACCTTACCGGGGTTTGACATGTATTTGACAGATATAGAAATATATTCTCTCTTCGGAGCAGATACACAGGTGCTGCATGGCTGTCGTCAGCTCGTGTCGTGAGATGTTGGGTTAAGTCCCGCAACGAGCGCAACCCTTATCGTTAGTTGCTAACAGGTTATGCTGAGAACTCTAGCGAGACTGCCGGTGATAAACCGGAGGAAGGTGGGGATGACGTCAAGTCCTCATGGCCCTTATGTCCCGGGCTACACACGTACTACAATGGGGTATACAAATGGTTGCAAGACTGTGAAGTGGAGCCAATCCCAAAAAGTATCGCTCAGTTCGGATTGCAGGGTGAAATTCGCCTGCATGAAGTTGGAATCGCTAGTAATCGCAGATCATCTTGCTGCGGTGAATACGTTCCCGGGCCTTGTACACACCGCCCGTCACACCAGCTGAATCAGGTGTACCCGAAGCTCCCGAGTATTCGGGAAATAAGGTATGCTTGGTGAGGGGGGTGAAGTCGTAACAAGGTAGCCGTATCGGAAGGTGCGGCTGGATCACCTCCTTTCTAAGGAGAAAAGGTTGTGTTAAAGAAAGATGACAAAGACCGCTGAATTCGCTTAAGTAAATTAAATGTAGTTATAGGCAGTTGGGCCTATAGCTCAGCTGTGGTTAGAGTGCACGCCTGATAAGCGTGAGGTCGATGGTTCAACTCCATCTAGGCCCACAAAAAGTGGCTAAGTTCGCTTACTATTAGCTGATAGCTACGGGCTTTTGGCTAACAGTGAAAGTGCAGCTTGGGGGTGTAGCTCAGTTGGGAGAGCGCCACACTTGCACTGTGGATGTCGCAGGTTCGACTCCTGTCATCTCCACTATAGAAGTTTTTTTGTTCTTTGAAAATTGAAAATATAGAGAAAATGGCTAAAGAAAAGTTTTAAATTTATGGTCAAGTTATGAAAGAGTATATGATGGATGCCTTGGTGCCAGTAGGCGAAGAAGGACGTGGTAAGCTACGATAAGCCCTGGGGAGTTGCAAACTAACATTGATCCAGGGATTTCCGAATGGGAAAACCCATCATAGGTAATGCTATGATATCCTTTTGGAGGCTAAACTAAGGGAAGTGAAACATCTCAGTACCTTGGGAAAAGAAAGCAAAAGCGATTTCCTGAGTAGCGGCGAGCGAAATGGAATCAGCCTAAACCTAGTGAATGAAATATCCTGTGAGAGTTGTTCAATAGGGGTTATAGGATTTATTGTAATTAAGACACAGCTTAATTGGCAAGTTAGAAAGATATATCTTAGTTGAATAATTCTGGAAAGAATAACCAAAGAAGGTGATAGTCCTGTAGTCGAAAAGATGTATTCTTGCTAAGTAAGTCCTGAGTAACGCGGGACACGTGGAATCTTGTGTGAAGGTAGGAGGACCATCTCCTAAGGCTAAATACTAACTGGCGACCGATAGTGAACAAGTACCGTGAGGGAAAGGTGAAAAGAACTCCTTTTAGGAGAGTGAAATAGTACCTGAAATCATATACTTACAAGCGGTAGGAGGGCTATGTTCTTGCTTCGGCAAGAAAATGCCTGACTGCGTGCCTTTTGTATAATGAACCGGCGAGTTACATAGGTGTAGCAAGGCTAATCCCGTAGAGTGGGAGTAACCGTAGCGAAAGCAAGTATTAATTGTGCGTATAGTTACACCTAGTAGACCCGAAGCTGGGTGATCTACCCATGGCCAGAGTGAAGCTCCGTTAAAACGGAGTGAAGGCTCGAACTAGTTGGTGTTGAAAAACCATTGGATGAGCTGTGGGTAGGGGTGAAAGGCCAATCAAACCCAGTGATAGCTGGTTCTCCCCGAAATATTTTTAGGAATAGCCTCATATAAATTAGATAATAGAGGTAGAGCGCTGGCTGAGCTAAGAGCCTTACCAGGTTACTAAGCCCAATCAAACTCCGAATACTATTGTCTGTACTATGGGAGTCAGAATGTGGGGGATAAGCTCCATATTCAAGAGGGAAACAGCCCAGACCATCAGTTAAGGTCCCAAAATATGAACTAAGTGGCTAAGGATGTTGGAATGCAAAGACAGCCAGGATGTTGGCTTAGAAGCAGCCACTCATTTAAAGAGTGCGTAACAGCTCACTGGTCAAGTGATCTTGCGCCGAAAATTCACGGGACTCAAGTTCATTACCGAAACTATGGGTTTTGTTTAATCTTCGGATTAAGCAGAGCGGTAGGGGAGCGTTCCATGTTAGGTTGAAGCTCGATCGTAAGGACGAGTCGACGAAATGGAAGTGATTATGCCGGTATGAGTAACGATAATATCGATGAGAAAGCGATACGCCTGAAGTCCAAGGTTTCCTCCGCAATGGTAATCAACGGAGGGTTAGTCGGATCCTAAGTCGAGGTTGAAAAACGTAGGCGATGGGTGATCTGCTAATATTCAGATACTATTTAATCTGCGTTTGAGCAAAGGGGGGACACGGAAAGTAAAGCCAGCACACGGATGGAAGTGTGTGTCCAAGCTTGTAGAGGGTCTCAATAGGTAAATCCGTTGGGACGCAACCTCAAGGAGTGTTAGGGAGTCTGATCTACGGAGAAGGCGAACTGGCTCTATCTATGCCGTCAAGAAAAGCCTCTAGTGAGTAGATTAAGTATCCGTACCGCAAACCGACACAGGTGGACAGGGAGAGAATCCTAAGGCGCTCGAGAGAACTTTCGTTAAGGAACTCTGCAAATTAGCCCCGTAACTTCGGAAGAAGGGGTGTTTTTACGTGTGAGGTTTCTTGCAAACTGAGCACGTGAAAATCACAGTAAAGGGGCCCAGGCGACTGTTTAGCAAAAACACAGGTCTCTGCTAAATCGCAAGATGATGTATAGGGACTGACACCTGCCCGGTGCCGGAAGGTTAAGAAAAGGGGTTATTCTCCTGATTTATCAGGGGGAGAAGCTCTGGATTGAAGCCCCGGTAAACGGCGGCCGTAACTATAACGGTCCTAAGGTAGCGAAATTCCTTGTCGGGTAAATTCCGACCTGCACGAATGGTGTAACGATCTGGGCACTGTCTCAACGAGAGGCTCGGTGAAATTGTAGTAATGGTGAAGATGCCATTTTCCCGCGACAAGACGGAAAGACCCCGTGAACCTTTACTGTAGCTTGATATTGGGTTTTAGTATAGTTTGTAGAGGATAGGTGGGAGGCTATGATATCTCGGCGCTAGTCGGGGTTGAGCCAACCTTGGAATACCACCCTAATTATATCAGAACTCTAACCTTGTTCTTTGAATCAAGACATGGGAAAGTATCTGGTAGGCAGTTTGACTGGGGCGGTCACCTCCTAAAAAGTAACGGAGGTGCCCTAAGGTTTCCTCAATACGGTCGGTAATCGTATGTAGAGTGTAAAGGCATAAGGAAGCTTGACTGCGAGACATACAAGTCGAGCAGGTGCGAAAGCAGGGCTTAGTGATCCGGCGGTTCTGAGTGGAAGGGCCGTCGCTCATCGGATAAAAGGTACTCCGGGGATAACAGGCTTATCTCCCCCAAGAGTTCACATCGACGGGGAGGTTTGGCACCTCGATGTCGGCTCATCGCATCCTGGGGCTGTAGTAGGTCCCAAGGGTTCGGCTGTTCGCCGATTATAGCGGTACGCGAGCTGGGTTCAGAACGTCGTAAGACAGTTCGGTCCCTATCTGTCGTGGGCGTAGGATATTTGAGAGGAGCTGTTCTTAGTACGAGAGGACCGGAACGGACGAACCTCCAGTGTATCAGTTGTCACGCCAGTGGCATAGCTGAGTAGCTGCGTTCGGAAAGGATAAATGCTGAAAGCATATAAGCATCAAGCCTCCCTCAAGATTTGATATCCCTTTCTCCGAAGAAATTCGGGGAACTGAAGATCTCCCGTAGACTACGGGATTGATAGGCTGGAAGTGTAAGTACAGTGATGTATTTAGCTTATCAGTACTAATAGATCGTGAGACTTGACCATAAATTATTTTTTTAAAGAATTCCCGGTAGTGATAGGAGAGGAGAAACACCCGTTCCCATTTCGAATACGGAAGTTAAGCTCTCTACCGCCGATGGTACTATTCTGGTGACGGAATGGGAGAGTAGGTAGCTGCCGGGTTTTTTTTTATTGTTATGTTATTGACATAAGCGAGCAATTTATGATACTTTTTATCATATAATTGAATGATAATTCAGGAGACGAATGCATGAAAAAGAATAATATAAAAATATTCTCAGGAACATCAAATCCAGCTTTATCTAAAGAAATATCCAGCTGTTTAGAAATTTCATTGTGTAAAGGAGAAACAAGTCGTTTTGGGGATGGAGAATTTAATATAAGAATTAATGAGAATGTAAGAGGGAAAGATGTATTTATTATTCAATCTACATGCCCGCCTGTTAATGAGAATTTAATGGAATTGCTTATTACAGTCGATGCGTTCAGGAGGGCTTCTGCCAGCCGAATTACTGCAGTGATTCCGTATTACGGCTATGGCAGGCAGGATAGAAAAGTTCAACCGCGCGCTCCAATAACAGCTAAACTTGTTGCTAATTTAATTACAAAAGCTGGTGTTGACAGAGTTTTGGTAATAGATTTGCATGCTGGTCAAATACAAGGGTTTTTTGATATCCCTGTGGATAATTTATTTGCTGCACCGCCTGTTTTGGTCAAATATTTTTTGACAAAGAAAATTGAGAATGTTACTATCGTCTCTCCAGACTCTGGAGGCGTTGAAAGAGCAAGAGCAATAGCAAAGAGAATGAACGCGACCCTTGCTATTATTGATAAGAGAAGACCTGAAGTAAATGTGGCTGAAGTGATGAATGTGATTGGAGATGTGAAAGGAAGAAATGCAGTGATTCTGGACGATATGATCGATACAGGCGGTAGTATAATAAAAGCAGCAGATGCGCTTCATGAGAAAGGTGTAAAAAAAATATTTGCAGCATGTACACATCCAGTATTTTCCACAGATGCTATTGAACGTCTTGATAAGTCTGTTATTGACGAAATAGTTGTTACAAATACTATCCCAATAGATAAGAAGAAAAAACCAAAAAAAATCAAAGTTCTTTCAATAGCAGAGCTCCTTTCAAATGCAATATATAGTATTCACAATAATACTTCTGTAAGTTCATTGTTTGTTTAATGGGAGATAATAATGCAAAAAATTCAGTTACAAGCCAATATTAGAAAAGAAATAAATAAAAGATCTACAAAAGATCTGAGGAAACAGGGATATATACCTGTTGTTTTATATGGTCATGGTATAAAGACTTTGAATCTTGCAGTTGAACAGAAAAAGTTTGAGCAAATGGTAAAAAAAATGCATGGAGAGAATGTGCTTATATCTTTATCAATAGATAGTGATGGTTCTTCAAGGCAAGAAACTGTAATGGTTAGGGAGATTCAGTATCATCCTGTAAGTGATGAATTGCTTCATATAGACTTTTATAAAATATTGCTTCATGAGAAAATTACTACAAGGATTAGTATAATTCTTACCGGCGAGGCTCCAGGAGTTAAAGAGGGGGGAGTGCTGGATCACTCCATGAGAGATATGGAAATTCGCTGTTTGCCTGATAAAATACCAGGTCATTTAGAAGTAGATGTTGCACAGCTGGGAATAGGTTCATCCATTCATATAAGAGATATGAAGATTCCAGAGGATGTGGAAGTCTTAGCAGACCCTGACCAGGCAGTTGTTTCCATTGTTCCTCCAACTATTATAAAGGAGGAGGAAGTTTCTGTGGAAGAAGAGCCGGAAGTTATTGATGAAAAGAAGGAAGACGTTAAAGCTGATGCGTCAGAAGGAGAGAAGAGAGAGAAAGAAGAGAAAAAACCAGATGAGCAAAAGTAGATGAAGATAATTGTAGGATTAGGTAATCCTGGTGTCAAGTTCAGGGAAAACAGACACAATGCAGGATTTATGACTCTCGATAAAGTGGCAAAAGAGACGGGGATTAATATAAAAACCAGAAAGTTTGATTCTATAATTGGCAGGGGTTTTATAGGAAAGGATGAAGTAATTCTTGCAAAGCCACAGACTTTTGTCAATTTAAGCGGGCAAGCAGTCTCAAAGCTTGTTAATTTCTATAAAATGAATTTGGAAGATTTGATTGTTGTTTATGATGATGCTGATATAGAATTTGGCAGGATCAAAGTTAAGAAGAACGGAAAATCCAGCGGACATAATGGTGTAGAATCTATTATAGATGCACTGAGTAATGAGAATTTTCCGAGAATACGCATTGGTATAGGCAGAAGCAGTCATTATGAAGATTTAAAAAAGTATGTGCTAAGCAATTTTGATAAGCTTGAAAAGAATAAACTTGATAAGATTCTATCTAAGGTTTTAGAGGCTATAATCATAATTATAAGAGATGGTATTGATAGAGCAATGTGTACTATCAATGCATTGGTAATTGTATAGAAAGGATTATAATGAACGTTCAGTTGTTATTTCCGTTGATATGTAGTTTCTTAGCGTTGGGGTTTGTCATAATTCTTTCAATTGGAGTTTTAAAAAAAGGAGAAGGCACTCAGAAGATGAAGGATATATCTCGTCTTATACAAGAGGGAGCTAGAGCCTTTTTAAAACGGGAATACAGTTATATTGCTGTTTTTGTAGTTTTAATAGCCGGGCTAATAGGTATAACACCTTTTATAACTAAAGGCATTGGTCTGGGATGGAAGACATCCATTGCTTTTATAATTGGTTCTTTTATGTCTGCTTTTGCAGGATATATTGGAATGAGTATAGCAACAAGAGCGAATTCCAGAACAGCAAATGCTGCTTCTAAAGGAGGAGTAAAAGCAGCATTAAATGTAGCAGTTTCGGGTGGCTCAGTAATGGGAATGAGCGTGGTTGGTCTGGCTTTATTAGGTCTTATCATTGTATATTTTATATTTAAAGGGGATCCTGTAATAATAAGTGGATACGCTATGGGAGCAAGTCTTGTAGCTCTTTTTGCAAGATCTGGTGGAGGAATATTTACAAAAGCAGCAGACATGGGAGCAGATCTTGTTGGAAAAGTAGAAGCAGGTATTCCTGAAGATGACCCTAGAAATCCCGCTGTGATTGCTGATAATGTTGGAGATAATGTTGGAGATGTTGCAGGTCTGGGTGCAGATCTTTTAGAGTCATACGTTGAATCTATTATTGCAAGCATAGCTATTGGTTCAACATTTGTTGTTATAATGGGGCAAAGTGTAGCTGATAAGTTAAAGTTTATGCCGATTTATATAGCAGGCGCAGGGATTATAGCTTCTATTATTGGGGTAGGTTATGTAAAGGCATTTGGCAAAAAAAATCCTCAGGAAGCTTTAATGGGTGGTACTTATATAAGCGCTGTCTTGTCAATTATAGGTACGTATTTTATCGTGAGTAGATTTGGTGTGGCGTTTGAGAACTATTCTAAACTGGGTCCTTTTTACGCTACTCTTGCTGGAATTATATCAGGGATGGCAATTGGCTTTACAAGCGAGTTTTTTACCTCCAGCAAATACAAACCAGTTAAAAAACTTGCTGAAAGTTCCAAGAGCGGTCCTGCAATAACTATTACTGGTGGACTGGCAGTTGGCATGGAAAGCACTTGTATGCCTGTAGTGGTGCTTGCCGCTGCTATTATGGTTGCTTATCATTTTGCAGGAGGATATGGAGTTGCTATGGCTGCTGTAGGTATGCTTGCTACAACCGGCATGATCGTCTCAGTTGATTCATACGGACCTATTGCTGACAACGCAGGAGGTATCGCAGAGATGGCAAAACTAGATCCATCCGTAAGAAAAATAACGGACAACCTGGACGCTGTTGGCAATACAACAGCAGCAATTGGTAAGGGGTTTGCAATAGGTTCAGCTGCATTTGCAGCTATAGGGTTGATAGCTGCTTATACTATGGCAGTTGGCATAAAAGGAGCAGATATTACGGATCCTAAAGTTATGTCAGGCTTATTGATTGGAGGTATGCTGCCGTTCCTGTTTTCTTCAATGCTTTTTAAGGCTGTTAGTAAAGCTGCATATGAGTTAATAGGTGAAGTGAGAAGACAGTTCAGGGAAATCAAAGGATTAATGGAAGGAAAGGTAATGCCTGATTCAGCAACGTGTGTTGATCTTGCAACAAAAGGGGCTATTCAAGGTATGTTGCTTCCTGGTGCTATGGCTATTGTAGCACCTGTTGCAATTGGATTGTTATTAGGACCTAAAGCTCTTGCAGGCCTTCTTGTTGGAGCATTGATATCCGGTCTTATGCTTGGAATCCAGATGGCAAATAGCGGCGGAGCCATGGATAATGCCAAAAAATATATCGAGGAAGGCAATTTTGGCGGAAAGGGTAGCGAGGCTCATAAAGCAGCTGTTATTGGAGACACAGTCGGTGATCCGCTAAAGGATACAGTTGGACCTTCTATTAATATTTTGATTAAGCTTATGAGTGTTATTTCTCTTGTTTTAGCACCATTGTTTGTAAAATTTTAAAAAAATGGAGGTGGTTTGGTGGATAGAAATAAGTACGAAGGTTTGTTTATTATAAACTCTGATTTAACAGAAGATGATCGGGATAAGGTTATAGGAGAGATTGAAAAATGTATTGCATCCGCAAAAGGCAAAGTTATAGATGTTGACCGTATTGGGAAGAAAAAGTTTGCTTATAAGATCAAAAAGCGCAGTGAAGGAGTGTATGTAAATATAAAATTCGAAGCCCCTTCTGAAGGTATTATTGTGCTTAATAAGAAACTAAAATTAAAAGAAGATATACTTAGAGTTTTTATTTTGAGGAAGTAATAAGCAAAAAAGGAGAATAAACATGGCAAATTTGAATAAGGTTTTTTTGATGGGCAATTTGACAAGGGATCCAGAACTCAAATATATACCAAGTGGTACTGCAGTTGCGGATTTTAGCATAGCAATTAATCGGTTTTTTAAAAATAAAGAAGGAACAAAGACAGAAGATACGTGTTTTGTAAGAGTTGTTGTATGGGCTAATCAGGCGGAGTCCTGCGCAAAATATCTTAGTAAAGGAAGGCCTGTTTTTATAGAAGGGCGCTTGCAAAGCCGTTCATGGGAAGACAAAGATGGACAAAAACGAAGCGCTATGGAAGTAGTTGCAGAGAGAGTTCAGTTTCTTGGTACTTCGCAAGGAAGTAGCAGTACCACACCTCTACCAAATGAAGAGAAAGGCTCACCTGTCCCTGAAATACAGATAGATGAGAAGGAGGAGGAAAAGCCCGAAAAATCTGGAGAGGATGAAGTCCCATTCTAATATAATAGAAAGGAGATTGCCCTTATGTTTCAAAAAAGGAAAAAAGACAAAGGTAAGAAAAAAAAGATTATAAGGAAGAAATATTGTAGGCTTTGTGTTGAAAAGATGGATGAAATTGATTATAGGGACACAAAAACGCTCTCTGGCTTTATTACTGAGAGAGGGAAAATCCTTTCAACTAAAGTCTCAGGGAATTGCACCCGTCACCAGAAAAAACTTGCCGTTGCAATAAAACGAGCAAGAATGTGCTCATTACTGCCTTTTACTGCAGAATAAATTGAGAAGTGTCAGTTGCCAACAAGTAAAAAGATAATCCTACTCTCCCTTGTATCACTATGTTTTTTTATCTCATGGAGATTTTTTGCTTTTGGCCAACTGTTCTTTCAAGTCTTAGTTCCTTTACCTATCATTGTTTGTGTGTATTTACTTGATGTTCGGAAAGGATTTCTATGCTTTTTTATTATGGCATCAGGTATCTACTTAATTTTTCAGAATCACTTTTTAGCAATTTTATCTATACAACTTGGACTTTTGGGATTAGTTACAGGTATAATACTTAAGAACAAGTTTTCTTTTGTAAAGACCGTTGTTTTATCAACAGTTGTTTTGAGCCTTATAAGTCTTTTGGCTATTCTTGTAATTTCGTTGCATAATAGGAATTTTCTTAATGTGATTTACATGAATTTACAGATTCAGATGGATAAAAGTCTGAAAATTTATGAAGAAACAGGTATCAGCAAAGAAAATATTGAGTTAGTTAAAAAGTCATTTGGTACAGTATTAAATACAATTAAAATTAGTTTTCCGGCTATTATTTTCATTCTTAATTTTTTAATAGTCAGCATTAATCTTTTCTTCTCCAAAAAGATACTTGGTTTAAAACATCTTAAATCATCTTCTTTTAAAACATGGAGGCTGAGGGATGAGTGTATATGGG
The DNA here is from genome assembly GCA_030652805.1 of bacterium. NCBI lineage: Bacteria > bacterium. The sequence continues at coordinate 17,303 of JAUSPT010000022.1, forward strand.
TGTTTATTATATGTGCCATAATGACATTTCTACTCAAATACGCCAAATTTCAATCAGGATATATAATAGGACTGAATTTGCTGATTATTATTTCGGCTGTTTACCTGGTAAGTGGACTAGCAATTACAAATTTCTTTTTTGACAAATGGAAAGTCTTTCCTTTTGTTAAGGTTCTGATTTATGTACTGGTTTTTACTTCTCCAATTTTTCTTATGCTTATTATTATATTAGGTCTGATTGATTTCTGGTTCGATTTTAGAGGTAGAGTGGCTGCAAAAGAAAAATCCTGACCATTTTAAATGAAACTTTTTGATACTCATGCGCATTTAGCCGATCCTGCTTTTAAAGAGGGGATTGATTCAGTCATATCTGAGGCAAATAGTAATGACGTAAAATATATGATTAATATTTGCTGTGATATTAAAAGCATTGAAATCGGATTAGAGACAATTTATGGGAAGAAGAATATATTGACGGCAATTGGTCTGCATCCGAACTATGCTGATAAAGTCAGGCAAGATGATCTAATGTATATAAGAGAATGTTTAGAAAAGCACGCGAATATTACAGCAATAGGGGAAACAGGTCTGGATTATTACAGAGATACTTCCAGTAAGAAGTCGCAGAAAGAGCTTTTTCGTAAGCATATTGAACTGGCTTTGGAATTTGATATGCCCATAATTATCCATAATCGTGAGGCGCACAAAGATATCTTGGATGTTATTAAGGATTACTCTATAAGCAGGGGAGTGATACATTGTTTTTCAGGAACCATGGAATTTGCGCAAACTTGCCTGAATCGCGGCTTTTATATTTCATTTGCGGGAAATCTCACCTATCCGAATGCGTCTGGCTTGAGGCAGGTTGCAAAGGAGATACCAAATGATAGGATTCTCATAGAAACTGATTGCCCCTATCTTGCTCCACAAGCTGTAAGAGGTAAACAAAATCAGCCAAGTTTTTTAAAGCATACAGCTCTGGAACTTGCAAGAGTTAAAGAACTTGACGCAGAAGAAGTAGCCTGCCATACTGCAGAGAATGCGAAAAGACTGTTTGGACTAACAAATACCGGAGAAGAAAATGACAGATGAGCATGAGCTGATTAAAATAAGAAAAGAGAAATTAAAAAAGATAAGAGAGCAGGGGATAGACCCTTATGCTCTGCATTTTAGACGGACTCATTCTGCATCATCAGTGCACGAATGCGCCAAAAAAGTATCTGTTGGTGAAGTATTGGAAGAAGTGGAAGTTCTGGTAATCGGAAGGATAATGACAGTAAGGGAGCATGGTAAAAGCTGCTTTGCTAATATAAGAGATGACTCAGGAGATATACAGATATATGTTAAGTCAAACGCTGTTGGAGCAAAAGCATACGGTTTATTCAAGCTGCTGGATATAGGCGATTTCATAGGAGTTAAGGGGAAGATTTTTAAAACAAGGACAGGAGAGGATACTATATTTATTTCAGAGTTTTCTGTATTCTCAAAGTCCTTACAACCTTTACCTGAAAAGTGGTCAGGTCTTAAGGATATAGAATTAAAATACCGCAGAAGATATGTTGATTTAATAGCAAATACAGATATTAAACCATTATTCAAACTTCGCAGTCATATAATAAGCTCAATGAGAAAGTTCTTAGAAGGAAAGAATTTCATGGAAGTAGAAACACCAATGATGCAGCAGATCCCTGGTGGAGCTATGGCAAAACCATTTGTAACTCATCATAATACTCTTGATATGGATTTATATTTGAGAATAGCTCCTGAACTGTTCCTTAAAAGATTGATAGTCGGCGGATTTGAGAAGATTTACGAAATAAACAGAAACTTTCGCAATGAAGGCATATCAACACGGCATAATCCTGAGTTTACCATGCTTGAATTATATCAGGCTTTTATAGATTATGAAGATCTTATGCTTCTAACTGAGGAGATGTTCCATACTATAGCAGCCGAATGTCTCGGTAAGACAAGTTTTGAATATCAGGGGCATAACATTGAGTTGAAGAAAAAATGGAAGCGATTGAGCTTTGTTGATGCTATAAAGAAATATGCTGAAATAGATTTAGAATCAGTTTCAGACAAAGAACTTAAAGATAAGGCAAAGCACCTTGTTCCTGAAGCAAAGAAAATGAATTCCTTCAGAGAGATTGTAGATGCTATATTCAAGAAAGTAGTAATCCCGAATCTCATTGAACCAACCTTTATAATTGACTATCCTGAAAGAATGTGTCCTCTTGCAAAGAAGAAAAAAAATAATAAAAATCTTACAGAAAGATTTCAGCCATATATATGTGGTATAGAGTTAGGCAATGCATATTCCGAGCTGAATGATCCGATGGAGCAAAAGGAGCGCTTTTTAGACCAAATAAAAGATAGAAAGATAGGAGATGATGAAGCGCATCTTATGGATGAAGATTTCATCACTGCTCTGGAATACGGCATGCCGCCAACAGGAGGATTGGGTATAGGCGTTGACAGACTTGTTATGCTCTTCACCAATTCCCCTTCAATTAGAGATGTGATACTATTTCCGCAGTTGAAGCCGCAGAAGTGAAGCTAGCAAAAACTTTTCAACGGTGAAGATCACAGTTTTGGCGCGTAGTGCCAAATACTATGAATCCTGTTACTAAGCATTCCTATTATTGCATAGAACCTAACCATGCGGATTGCGTTTCTGACATTGTAGTAGCTTCGTCAATATCCTCTTGCAACATAAATAATACAGTCAGACGGTGAAACCCGTCTGCTACTTCTAGTAATGAATCATTTGAAAAAAGAATTATTGAATTCGGCAATTTCCCAGTTTCTTTTAGATATCTATAAATACTTATTGCCCTTTTTCCACTATTACCAATAAAGCTAGTAAGCGCATTTGGCTGGCCTCCAATTCCTCTCATCAGGTTGTAGATAATTTTTTGGCTCTTAGGCCCGACCATTTGAAAGGTCAATTTCAATTCCTTCTTCTCCCACTTCAGATTCTGCCAGAACGAAATGGGCTTATTCCAAAATATACCATCCCATCTTGAGCCATGAGGAGGCCACCCCAAAACACGGATCCGCCCATCTAACCACAAGGTGAACAGCTCTTCATTCATATTTGGGAACAGCTCTCTAGCTTGCTGGCAGTGATCTTGGGTATTACTCATTTTACTTTATGCTGAACAATTAATATACAGAATCCATATTTTCTTGCTTCCTCAACATAAAATATACCAAATTTTTACTAATTCAGCAATAAATTCTTGTTAACTTTTACATTTGCAATATAATACCAGAAAGAACGGATTAGGATGAGTGAATATCATGAGCTATGAATTATTTATTGCCCTGAAGTATCTGAGATTACATCATAAGACAAAATTCATATCCCTTATAACCTTAATATCTGTTCTAGGCATAGCTATTGGAGTAATGGCTGTTATTGTTGTTATGTCTGTAATGAATGGGTTTGATAAGCATTTAAAAGGCAAAATGTTGGGGATAAAATCCCACATTGCCATATCTGATACAGAGATAAAAGAATACCCTCAAATAATAGACAAGGTTAAGAATGTGTCTCATGTTCTAGGCTGTTCTCCTGTAATAGTAGGACAAGGTATGATCAAATATCAGAACGATGCTATGGGGCTAATGATAAAGGGAATAAATCCTTCAATGGAAAAGAGCACGACAGATATTTCAAAGTATATAATAGAAGGCTCAATGAAGTTGAATGAAGGTGGTTATAATATCGTGCTTGGAAGGGAACTGGTAAGAAATCTTGGTGTAAGACTGCATGAAGAAGTAACCGTAATATCTCCTGAATATAAAATAGGTCCGGGAGGAGCAGTTATTCCAAAGACTGCCAGATTAAAGGTTGTAGGAATATTTGAATGCGGCATATATGAATATGACAACACACTGGCGTATGTTTCTCTTGATACAGCGAAGAAACTTTACAACCTGAAAGGTGTGAATAGAATTGAGATAAAGCTGGATAACATTTATCTTTCTCCACAGATAAGCGAAGAAATAAAAGAGCTCTTAAAGTATCGTTTTTTGGTCAGAGACTGGCAGACTCTGGATAGAGCATTTTTCTTTGCGCTTAAGCTTGAGAAAATCACAATGTTTATAATACTGGGCTTAATCATTATTGTAGCTGCATTCAATATAGTCAGCACGCTTATTATGATAATTCTGGAAAAAACAAAGGATATAGGAATACTCAAAGCAATAGGTGCGGATTTAAGGAGCATAAGAAGAATTTTTGTTTTTGAAGGCACAATAATTGGGGTTCTGGGAACAATATTAGGATGTATTGGCGGAATTGGGCTTTGTTTGCTATTGAAGAGGTATCAATTTATACATCTGCCTCCCGAAGTGTATTATTTAAGAACATTACCTGTTGATATGCGTATTTTGGACTTCAGCGCAGTATGTGTAGCATCAGTATTAATCAGTTTTTTATCCACTTTGTATCCAGCCAGCCAGGCTTCAAAGCTTGACCCTGTAGAAGCGCTAAGATATGAATAAAACAATCATTCAGGCAAAAGGTTTACATAAAAAATATTCTGATGGAGAGAAGGAACTACTGGCTTTGAAAGATGTTAATCTGGATATTTACAAAGGAGAATTTCTCTCAATTACAGGTCCTTCAGGTTCAGGGAAAAGCACACTTTTGCATATACTGGGGATATTAGATTCTCCTACAAAAGGTGTGTTGAAGTATGATGAAGCAGACATCAGCAGTATGAGCGAAGACGAGAAATCTACTCTTCGCAACAGAAAAATAGGGTTTATATTTCAGTTCTTTCACTTATTCTCTGAGCTAACAGTTATTGAGAACATAAGCCTTCCTCTGATGATAAAAAACAAGAGAAACAGGTTGTTGAACCATGAACATAGAGCTGTTGAACATCTAGTTCAAGAGATTGGTTTGGAAAAGAGATCTCTACATAGGCCCAATCAGCTCTCAGGCGGGGAGCAGCAGAGAGTTGCAATAGCCCGCGCATTAGTTAATCAGCCTGAAATTATACTTGCGGACGAACCAACAGGTAATCTGGATAAAGAGAACAGGAAATCAATCTACAGGCTGCTCTGGGATCTCAATAAGAATAAGGGTATTACGATTGTTATTGCAACACACGATGAGGCTTTTGCTGAAACTGCTTCGCGCATGCTTAAACTTGTAGACGGCTCTATAATGTGATAAAAAAATGCAAACATTTACATAGGAAATTATAGAAAAGAAGGAGATGATACGATAAAAGTCAAAATAGGTGAAAAGCTCTAGATTATTGGTGGTATGATAAATATCAATAGTCTGGGGTAGATAGGTTATAGGTTGAATTTTTTGGTGGGGCTTAGTTGACCCCGGGAAGGAGATTAATCGAACCTGTAACCGAATAGTCACCATAGGCCAAGACGAGCCTGGATAGGAGGATGGTGTTCACCGACAAATAGTTCTACTCCGAAGACTGCAACTGAAAAGGAGGAATAGAGATGGGAAGGTATATCGGAGTGGATCTGCACAAGAATAACTTTACAGTGTGCTACATGAATGAGAGAGAGGAACACAAAATCCAGAGTTTCAGAGTAGATGCGGGGAGCATCGGGATGTTTCAGAAGAGTCTTAGTAAGAGTGATGAAGTAGCTGTAGAATCGACTGGTAATACAGCATACTTTGTAAGGGAAATAGATAGTTTGGTAAAAACAGTTAAGATTATTAATCCGACACAGTTTAAGGTTATATCCCAGTCGATAAAGAAAACAGATGAGCGCGATGCGGCAACAATCGCTAGATACCTTAGCAAAGGGCTAATACCAGAGGTAAGAATGCGAAGTAAAGAAGAATCACAGGTAGCAAGTTTAATAAGCACAAGAGATAAGTTTGTAAAGCTAAGAAGTGCATTAAAGAATAAAGTACATAATATTCTTAATGCCAACGGGATAGTCACAAAACGAGAAATATTTGGTTCAGAGAAAGGGCTTGAAAGGGTTTTAAATTTGAATTTAGATAGTTCTTATTTATTTGAGTTGAGAATTATTGTTGATCAGATACGAAATCTGAATAAATCAATAGACGAAATAAATAAAGAGATGTCAGATAGAGGAAAGAAGATAAAAGGACATAAGAATCTAAAATCTATTACAGGCATAGGTGATATATCAGCTACGATTTTGCTTAATGCAATAGGTAATGTGAATGATTTTGATAGTGATAAGAAATTAGCTGCATATTTTGGAATAGTCCCCAGAGTATATATATCTAACCAAACAAGTCATTATGGAAGAATTACCAAGATGGGTAATAAAATAGCTCGGACAGCCCTTGTGCAGTCAACACTCATAGCAATAAGATACAACAATTACTTAAGAAACTTTTATCTTAGACTGAAAACGAAGAAAGGTAGCGGAAAAGCAATTATTGCCACAGCAAGAAAACTGTTGGGCATAATTTATCGTACTTTAAAGAATGATTGGGTCTTTGAAAACTTTAATGAATTTACATTGGTTACAAATAACTAAAAATGTCTGAAGAAATAGGTCTTCAGGTAGAACTAAATTTTGACTTTTAACATAGGAGCGTAAAGATGTCAGATAAAGACATTTTCCCTCTGGGAATTATGGTAGGTCTTTCAGAAGACTCTGAAAAGGATTTGCAAAAAGTAAAAGATATGGGGTTCCCGACCTGTCAGATTCAGAATCCCACCGAGGAATATGTTTCTGGCCCGAAAAGCGATGAACTGTGCCAGCGGCTCAGAGATGCCATTAAACAGACAGGTGTAAAAATATCAGCTGTGTTTATTATGTATAAAGGCCATATCTGGGACAGGAAGGATGGCCCCCGCACAATAGGTCTTGTCCCTGAGAATACCAGAGCAGAAAGAACAGCGCATGCTTGCAGTATATCTGACTGGGCGAAAAAAGCAGGTATTAATACAGTAACCAGCCATATGGGGTTTATTCCCGAAGATGCCACCAGCGGGGTGTATAAAGGTTTTATAGAGACGATGAAAGAGTTTGTGGCTTACTGCGCAAAAAACAACCAGATATTTGCTTTTGAAACAGGCCAGGAAACTCCTGTGGTTTTGAGAAGGACCATAGATGATATAGGGGCAGATAATATTGGGGTCAATCTGGATCCAGCCAACCTGCTCCTTTACGGCATGGGTACTCCAATGGAGGGTGTTGAGGCCTTTGGTGAGTTTGTGGTCAATACCCATTGTAAGGACGGAAAATGGCCAACAGAGGAAGGTAAATTGGGTAAGGAGATGCCCTTGGGACAGGGAGATGTGAACTTTCCTGAACTACTACGGGCTCTATATGCAAAAGGGTTCAGTGGTCCGCTGACCATAGAGCGAGAAATTCATGGTGACCAGCAGAAAAAAGATATTTTGGAAGCCAAAGTTATTCTTGAAGGGATAAGAAAACAACTTGTCAATGTAGGAGTGCGATAAAATGTTAAAAAGCGGTCTTGTTGGTTTAGGCATGATGGGGCAGAATGCATTTAGGGGTATACTCTAAAAATCCGCATGTAGAGATAGCTGCTGTAGCAGACGAAAGAATCGAAAAACTAAAAGGTAATCTTGCCGGAGGATGAAACATTGCTAATGATCAGGATGTTTTTGATTTCTCTAAAGTCAATTGTTATTGCAACACACGATGAGGCTTTTGCTGAAACTGCTTCGCACATGCTTAAACTTGTAGACGGCTCTGTAACGACTTCTGTTTAATATACTTTTACCTATTTCAATAAATTAAGGCTTGACAATATAGTTTCTATTGTAATACTATATGAGCGTATGGTCATATAGTTGCATAGTGATAGAATAGGAGGGTTACCGATGAGAATTAAGAAGGCAGACCAGATATTAAAGTCCTTTGCCGATGAAACTCGGCTAAGGATCATAAATCTCCTCAGCAGATACGAATTAAATGTAACAGAACTGGGTGAAGTTCTGCAATCAAATCAATCCAATCTTTCCAAGCATCTTACTCGATTACGATTAACTGGGGTGGTATGTGATAGAAAAGACGGGCTCAACGTTTATTATCAATTAATAAAACCAGAGGGAAAGGCTTATAAAGAATTGCTTAGGATTGTCACAGTTGGGCTTGTTGGATTAGAGACGTTTAAGCAGGATTTGGACAGGCTCAAAGAAATCAGAAAGATTAGGAAAAATACAAATGCGAAAGGAGGTGATAAAAAATGAATAGACATTTAGTGATGGCTACAGGGTTGGCGTTGAGTCTTCTGATGTGTTTTGTATCTAACATATCGCTGGCTCAAGAGGAAGAGGAGTTAGAGTCTTCTTACGGTATAGTGCGAAGCTTATCTTCTAACGAACTCGTAGTTAGAGAGTCTAATGACGACGAGGGCGAAGAAGTAGATGTCTCCTACATTATAGACACCAAGGTAGAACTCAAAAATGTGAAGGTACTGGAAGATATCGCTGTAGGTGATAGTGTCGAAATTGAGTATGTGATTAGAGACGGCAAAAAAGTGGCTAAGATTATCTCTGTTGAGAAAGAAACTTAATAAAGAAGACAAAGAACAATGCAGCGGGGTGAGAAATCCCTTTACCCCGCTGCATGGCAATAAGGAGGTTTAAGAATCTATGTTAGGTATTTCCACTGCCTGTATGCCTGGACTTTCTTCTAGTTTAGATGGGTTCTTTAAGAGAAGTATAGAAATAGGCTTCGACACATTTGAGATCGGGGTCTCTTCAGTAAAAGTATCTAAAAAGGATGTTCTGAATTGTCAGAGAAGATTGAAGTTAAAGGTAGCAAGTGTCCACAACATATTTACCGATAAGCCTGTTGATCCTGAGAATAAACGAGGGGATTTCCTCGCGTCCGCTGACGAGAAGAAAAGAGAGGAGACAATTGAACTCACCCTGGAAACAGCTAAGTTTGCTAAATCTTTAGGAGCAAGAGTAGTCGTTCTCCATGCCGGATATATTGAAGATAAAGACTTGAAGGAGAGCTGCAGAGATTTCAAGAAGAGATGGGCTGAAGGGAATACTCATTTGCAAGTGCTAAGAGAGCATTTGCGGGAAATGCGAACAAGATACGCCTACGAGTACGTGGAAAGGGTTATCAGGAGCTTAAGGACGCTCTGCCAGAGAGATAGAGAAACTCTGTTCTGTCTGGAACCAAGAGTAAATTTTTATGAAATTCCCAGCTTGAAAGAGATGGAAGGAATATTTAACAGGATAAAAGAATATAACCTCTGCTATTGGCACGATACCGGACACTGTCAGGTTCAAGAGAATCTGGGATTAAGCAGACAAGAGGATTGGCTCAAGACTTTTAGGGAGAAAATGGTTGGGATTCATCTGCACGATGTTAGATGCCTGGAAGATCATCTCCTGCCCGGCCTGGGAGACATGGATTTCTCTTTAATCAGGAAGTATCTATTGAAAAAGACTATTAAGGTAGTGGAAGTGGGGAGTAAGGTCTCCGAAGAGGAGTTAAGAAAAGGGGTTGATTTTTTAGGAAAGGCTGGTTTAGAATTTTTGGCTGAGGGGTAAGTTTTATGCTCGAAGAATTTTACGATTGTAACGTGAGTAAGGATTTCCTGCAAGGATTTCCTCTCAAAAAGTACGGATATACCTTTGAAGCAAGGTTAAATTGCAAGGATAGTTGGGGAAGAAAGGTAGTCTATACCGTTCTCAAGGGTGAGACTCGGAGGTTTGTCTCCACAACTTTCCCCGATGAGGAAAGGCACCTGAGATCCTTAGAGATATTTGCTCTTTTAAAGGAACGCAGGATGTTTCACCCCGAGGTATTCCAAGTTTGCAAAAAGGAGAGAACAATCGTCTGCCATTATATAGGAGAGTTTCTTCCTCCGTTTCTGTTAGGCGAGGAAGCCTATTCTGCCATAGATGCTGTCCTCGACTACTTAGACCTGCTGGACACTATGTTTCCAAGAAAAGAGATATTTCAGATGCCGCATATCTTAAGAGGATTCCTCGAATTGAGCGAGCAATTCCCTCAACTCACCCCTTTCATCTCAGGGACGAAAGATGTCCTTCCCAAGTTAAGAGACAAAGGCATTTGCTTTTGCTACGGTTCGGGCATTGAGGACCCTGATATTAAAAATTTTCGCATCGTCAGGTATGATGGGAAGTTTCAGGCTTTGACTACCGACTACGACTGCTGGTCGGATAGAATCAACTACTACTGGGCAATTGGCTACTTCTATGCCAGTTTGCGTTGGTTAGCTAAGGCTTCTGTTGAAGCCAGTAAAGAATGTTGTGAATATATCCTCCAGGCCATAAATACCAATGACCGAAGAGAAGAATTTATGTTCTGGCTGGGCGTTCTATCCGGCTACTGCGGATACAAAAGGACATTGAAAAAAGCTATAATTGAAGATAGAATGAATAAGTTTTACGATAAGCTGGAGATAATCAAAGAGCTGGATGAGAAGGTTTCCCATTTAGCTGGTCGTTTGATAGAAAGCGAGGAGAAAAAAATTGCGAATCGGGATGGTCTCTACCTACCCACCGATTGAGTGTAGTTTCTGTCCCTTACGGGAGAGCAAGGTATATTGACCTATAAAGGAGAGGGCGATGGCAGATAAAGAAAGGTCTTTGGTTTATGAGGCAGACGGAGTAGTCATCGCTTTATTTCCTGACCTATGCAATAGCTGTGGAAAATGTATTGAAAAGTGCCCTAAAAAAGCTTTGGGCTGGTCAGAGGATGCGAGGGAGAAGATAGCCATTCTGGACATCAGGCTCTGTGATGCCTGTGGAGGGTGTCAAGAAGCCTGTCCAGAGAAGGCATTGAAAGTGAAAAAAAACTTTTAGAAAGGAGGATGTATGATGGATAAAAAACAATGGCAGCAGGAGGTTGCCAAAAGATATGAGAAGAATCCCATTATAACCCTAAATGATATTCCACAGGCTAGCAATTCGGTCTTTAATGCGGGGGCAGCATACTATCAGGATAAGTATTTTCTTTTACTGCGGGTAGAAGGATTAGATGGAAAGTCAAGGTTTTTCCTGGCAGAGAGTCGGGACGGAATTAAGTTTAAAATTTCCCAAAATCCGGTTATGCATCGAAGTAATAAGGAGCCGTTTGAGACATATGAAAGGAGAGGTATAGAAGACCCAAGAATTACAAGGATTGGAAATATTTACTACATCATTTATACCGCTTACTCTCATGTCGGACCACGCATTGCTCTTGCTTCTACAAAAAATTTCGAAACTTTTGAAAGAATCGCCCTTATTTCACAACCGGATAATAAGGATGCGGTTCTTTTCCCTAAAAAGATTGATGGCTGTTTTGTCCGCTTTGACCGTCCAGCCCAGCAAGGGATGTGGATATCCTATTCCAAAGATTTGGTCTATTGGGGAAACTCCAAATGTGTTATGGAGAGTAGATCCGGCTATTGGGATTCCCATCGCATCGGCGCTTGCGCGCCTCCGATTGAGACTGATAGAGGCTGGCTGGAAATTTACCATGGAGTGAAAAAGACGGCGAGCGGCAGTATCTATCGCTTGGGAGCCGCTTTATTTGACCTCAAAGACCCTTCCAAATTAATTGCCAGGAGCGAAGCTCCCATCCTCTCTCCCCGAGAATACTATGAAAGGGTAGGTGATGTGGATAATGTGGTTTTCTGTTGTGGAGCGATTTTAGACGAAAAAACCCGTGAGGTAAAAATTTACTACGGAGCATGTGATACTTGTATCTGCTTGGCTACTGCTAACCTCAACAATCTGGTGGAAAGATGTTTTAATTAACACAATAACAGCAAAACAAAGAAGGGAAAAACGATGAATGAAAGAACGTCTAGTGACAAACCTCCTCAAAGTAAGAAAAAGAGTAAATACTATCAAAGAATATTAGGCCCCGTATCAAGTCTTGAAGAGCATGTGCGTCCAGATTGGTGGCGTAATATTTTCAACTCCCTATATATAAAAACAGATGGTGATGTAGTTGAGGATAAGAATATCACTAATCAAGAATTGGACTTGTTCTCTGATATTCTAAAGTTGTCTCCAGACAATAAAATCCTGGATTTATGCTGCGGACAAGGACGTCATTCTATGGGATTAGCAAAGAGAGGTTTCAAATATGTTGAAGGGATAGATCGTTCCCACTATCTGATTCAAAAGGCAAAATTTAGAGCGAGAAAGAAAGTGTTGGATATTAAATTTAAGGAAGGTGATGCCCGAAAACTTCCCTATACACCAGACACCTTTGATGTAGTAATGGTTTTAGGAAATAGTTTTGGCTATTTTGAAACAGTTCAAGATGATATGAGAGTTTTAAAAGAGATTTTTCGAGCCCTAAAGCCGTGGGGAAAACTTCTCATCGATATTACCGACGGGGAATATTTAAGAGAACAGTATAAAACAAGATCATGGGAATGGATTGATAAAAAGTATTTTGTTTGTAGAGAACGTTCGCTTTCGGCGGACAAACAGCGTCTAATTTCTCGGGAATTGATAACTCATGTTGGAAAAGGCATTATTGCGGATCAATTTTATGCAGAGAGACTCTATACCCGCAAGACAATAACTGAACTTTTAAAAACAGTAGGATTCAACGACATTACCATTCCCGATCAGATATCCACTAATTCTCAACGGAATCAGGACTTGGGAATGATGGCGAAAAGAATTATCGTAACAGCCTTAGTAAGAAAAGGATGGACAGCTTCCAAGAAGAAAAAAGAGGCAGCAAAGAATGTAGTTGTGATCTTAGGCGACCCGGCAAAACCGGATCCTTTGAAGCCATTATCTTCCTTTGACGATGATGACTACTATACAATCGATCAATTAAAAAATGCACTAAGAGAACTGAAAGACTATTCCTTTACCTATCTTAGCAATCACGATACTCTGCTTCATGATATGGCAAAACTGAAAACAAAAGAAAATCTGATGGTTCTTAACTTATGTGATGAGGGCTTCAATAATGATGCCAGAAAAGAGCTTCATATATCTTCTCTACTGGAAATGCTTGATATTCCATATACAGGCTCTGGGCCTCAGTCTCTTGCTTATTGTTATGACAAATCACTTGTACGTGGAATTGCGCAGGAAATGGATATTCCTGTACCTGCGGCATTTTTTATCAAACCCGAAGACACTGCTTTTGAACTTCCCTTTGGATTTCCTGTTATAGTCAAACCAAACTTCGGCGATTCCAGTTTTGGAATAACCCAAAGAAGTGTGGCAAATAATATTGAGGAACTTGTTAACGCAATCTCAGAAATGCGGGAGAAATTCGGCTATGATAAACCTATTCTTGTTGAGGAATTTCTTACAGGAAAAGATTTGAGCGTAGGAATAATAGGAAATTCCCCTGGATCTTACACAGTCTTACCTATTATTGAGGCGGATTATTCATTAATTTCAGCAGAACTTCCAAAAATATGCGGATACGAGTCTAAGTGGCTCCCAGACTCACCATACTGGAAAATTAAATCCGTCCCTGCTGAATTACCGGAGGAGACAAATAAGCTTATTGAAGAATGGTGTTTAAAGCTTTTTGAAAGGCTGGAAAATAGAGATTACTGCCGTTTTGATTGGAGACTTGACTCAGAAGGCAATCCCAAGCTTCTTGAGGTGAATCCCAATCCGGGCTGGTGCTGGGACGGACATCTTACAAAGATGGCAAGTATAGCGGGCATGTCTTATTCAGAAACGCTGGAGGCTATCTTAAAAGCAGGCGAACAACGATTGAATATCCAGACGGATGAAAGGATAGAGGAGCGTGTTGCCTACAATAAAGAAAAACAGTAAATGCGCTGTTATCGTTGCTCATCCGGATGATGAAACTTTGTGGGCTGGAGGTATGATACTGTCAAATAGTCAAGTTGACTGGACAATAGTTACAATTTGCAGAAAAAGTGATACTGACCGTGCTCCTAAGTTTTTTAAAACTCTTGATAATTTCAAAGCATCTGGCTTTATGGCTGATTTGGATGATGGGCCAGAACAAAATCCTTTAAGTAGTATAGAAATTCAAAAAACTATAATGGAATTATTGCCTTCCAGCATGTTTGAGATCATTATTACACATAGTTTGGATGGTGAATACACAAGACATTTAAGGCATGAAGAAACTGCAAATGCAGTTTTAAGTTTGTGGCGCAGTAAGAAAGTATCCGCAAATCAGTTATGGACATTTGCATATGAAGATGGTAACGGAAATTATCTCCCAAAAGCGATTGTTGAGGCAGATTTGTTAGTTGAACTTACTGATGAGATATGGCAGAGAAAGTATAACATTATAACTGAAATATATGGTTTCAATAAGGATAGTTTTGAAGCAAGAACCACACCCAGAAAAGAAGCATTCTGGCGTATGAAAGTTTAGAAAGAAGGGCTTAAATGAAAGGTAACAGTTTAGCTACAAAAAGTAATGAGAAAATTTAGATGAGAAAATCAGCGAATAAATTTGAACGAAATAAAAATAATAATCAAGGCGATCTTGTTTGTGGCAAATCAAATTGTCTGAAGAGTTCGGGAGTTAGC
>JAUSPT010000023.1 GCA_030652805.1 bacterium
AACCGCTTTAGCTCTCTTTGACTTGCCATGATAATATCCCTTTCTGCCATAATACCCTCCTATTAAATCGGGTATTATAGCCTCTTTAAATTAGGACATTTCTAAATGTGCCAAATAGGACATTATCATTTGTGTATTACAACTCGAATGTCCTGCATGCCATAGTGTTACAAACATTCTATTTCCGAAGCTTCTATATGCATACTCAGATCTGATTCTAGAATTATTTTCTTATTATATGTTAATTCCAACTCGGTCAATGTTTTCCTATAATGCTTTGTAAGATAAGAAGATATGTACGGGTGAATCTTTACCCAGATAGTTTGCATTGATCTGGTTGCACATAACTGCTCTACCCTTCTTTGTAATTCAATACACGTAGTTGCTAATGACTTTATATTGCCATTTCCCTTACAATAAGGACAAACTTGAAATAAATAATCAATGACACTTTGCTTAACTCTTTGTCTGGTCATTTCAACAAGACCAAATTTGCTCAATTGCGCTACTGTAGTCTTAGCCCTGTCCCTTTTTAAAGCATCTTTAAAGACTTGCAATAACTTATGTTTATGCTTTTCGTACTTCATATCAATAAAATCAATTATTATAATTCCTCCCATATCTCTGAGACGTAGTTGACGAGCTATCTCTACACTAGCCTCAAGGTTAATTCTCAAAACCGTATCTTCTAAGGAGGTTTTTCCAACATATTTCCCTGTATTTACATCTATAGAAACAAGAGCCTCTGTCTGCTCAATTAATATCCATCCCCCGCTTTTTAATCTTACTTTATTTTGTAACGCTTTATCTATCTCTTTTTCTAGATTATACTTATCAAATAACTTCTGTTTCTCATTGTATAATTTTATACGAGATTTCATTTCAGGCAATACTCCACCCACAAACTGCCTTAACTTGTTATATTCATCACTTGAATCTATTAGCACTATTTGGATATCAGGACGCAATAAGTCCCTCACAAGTCTGTGAATCAAATTATACTCTTGATAAACCACAGTCAATGCCTCAGATATTTTTGCCCTTTTTTGAATCCTTCTCCAAAGTCTTACCAAATAATTAATTTCATCATAGAACTCCTTTTCTGTCTTTCCTGCACCTCCTGTTCTAATAATGAGCCCCATATTCTCAGTCCTAATTTTTTTGGCAATCCCCTTTAAACGATATCTCTCATTTTGATCATCTATCTTTCTTGATACACCTATATGATCAACTGTTGGCATCAAAACCAAGAATCTGCCGGGTATGGAAATAAAAGAGGATAGTTTCACTCCTTTGGTTCCCAATTGTTCCTTTATCACTTGAACAAGTATTTCCTGTTCATTAGTCAATATATCTGATATAGAGTCTTTTTGGGATCTCCTCGAAACTGTTTCACCGTTTCCTTCGGACTCTTCCACATCTTCTGGTACTGCTGAAGGAGTCGCTATATCCTTAACATGTAAAAATCCATTTTTCTCCAGCCCTATATCTACAAATGCGGATTGTATGCCTGGCAATATGGTCTTTACTTTGCCCTTGTAAATATTGCCTGCAATGCGTCTTTCTCCCTTTCTTTCAATAGCAAACTCCGCTAACACACCTTCTTCCAATAACGCTGTCCTTACTTCACAAGCGTCTACGCTTATAATCAATTCCTTTTTCACTACATTCTCCTAAATGTTTGTTCGGTGCCGGAGGAGGGAGTTGAACCCTCACGGAGTTTAAGCTCCACCGGATTTTGAGTCCGGCGCGTCTGCCAGTTTCACCACCCCGGCTAGATTAAATAGGCAGTTGAATTATAATCATAATCTTATCAATTTAGCAAGTATAATGAAATGTTAGTATCTGCCATATTCATGATAAGATTCTATTAATGCTAGTATATTTTCAACCGGTGTATCTGCCTGGATATTGTGCGCTGTACATATAAAGAATCCTCCTCCTGAGGCAAGATTCTCAATACATTTTCTAACTTCTTTTCTGACGTCTGCAGGAGTGCCAAAAGGCAAATTTGTTTGTATGCTAACTGAGCCGTGAAAGCATAGGTCATTTCCAAATTCTCTTTTTAACTTTTGGTGCTCCATATTTTTTGTTCCTGGTTGTAAAGGGTTTAAAACAGAGAGTCCACAATCTATCATGTCAGGAATTATATCATATACTGACCCACAAGTGTGATGAAGAACAGGTACATCATATTTCTTTGCAATATCAATAAACGCCTTGAACCCTTTCTTAAAGAACTTTCTCCACATTTCTGGAGAACACATTAGACCATTCTGCGTGCCAAAATCATCGCCTGTTACAATTATGTCAATTTTTCCTTCAGTTGCCTGCAAGGTTTTCTCGAGATAAGCCTGATAAAATACGCTTATTCTCTCAATGATAGCTTCAAAAACAGATTCATTTATTACCATATCTATCATTACCTGTTCCATTCCTCTTAAATACTGAGCAGGTTTCCACTGAGCTATTCGATTCAGCCTGTCTCCCATAAAGAGAACCGCCTTATTCTGACATTCGTCACATTGAGAACTTATGT
This sequence comes from bacterium, assembly GCA_030652805.1. Lineage (NCBI taxonomy): Bacteria > bacterium. Next base: position 2,540 of record JAUSPT010000023.1, read on the forward strand.
TAGAGAAATCAAGCCAGTCCATCGAAGGCCAATGATTATAGTTTTCTACATCTTTGATATTATCCGCAAAGGCAAGTGGAGGATTTGTCACAGTTTTATAGGATTGCTTTTTATCCCCACATCCAGCATATTCTATTTTCCTTGGCACGCCCCAGATATCCTCATCTGAACCATCAGCATGCCTCTTAAGTTCCGGACCAATATACTCAGGGCCTTTAATGTATCTAAAATCTACATCAAAATGTTCGAGAAGGTCTTCTCTGGATTTCAGATTTAGATATTTCAAAAGCTTATTGTCTGTTTCCTTTGTAGACCAGAAATCCACAGGAACTTGATCAGGCTCTTCATGTTTAAGCGACTTTATGACCCTAGCTTTTGAATTCAAATTTGAGCCCGTTCAACGTTATAACATGTTAATACGCAAGGGGTTAGAGATGGTGATTTTAGAGAGTAACCCAAAAATTCTCTCAAAACGGCGTTTTTTTGGCGTTATCGAGGTGAGAGATCGAAAAAGTAACCCAAT
>JAUSPT010000024.1 GCA_030652805.1 bacterium
AAGACCGCTGGGAATACCAACAGTAAAGGATAGGGTGGTGCAAATGGCGGTAAAGCTGATAATAGAACCGTTGTATGAGGCAGATTTTCTCCAATGTTCCTACGGATTTCGACCAAAGCGGAGTGCACATCAAGCAGTAAAGGAAGTGCATAAACAGGTCAACTATCGTAAGTGGATAGTGGATATAGACCTGAAGAGCTACTTTGATACAATTCCGCATGGACAGCTAATGGAATGCGTGCGAAAGCGGGTAACAGACCGTAAGATATTGCACCTTATTAGGAAGTGGCTTAAAGCAGGAATATTGGAAGAAGGTAAGGTGAAGTATGTAACAAGCGGTAGTCCGCAGGGCGGAGTGTTAAGCCCGTTGCTCAGCAATATCTATCTGCATGAGTTTGATAGACAATGGAATGAGCAATACGGAAAGCTGGTGCGTTATGCGGATGATATGGTGATACTTTGCAGAACACAGGAAGCAGCGAAACAAGCTTTACGGAGAGCAACAGCGATAATAGAGAAGTTGGGATTGGAAATGAACCAAGAGAAGACGAAGATTTGTCATGTGCGGGAAGGGTTTGATTTTCTGGGATTTACCTATCGGGAAGGGTATTCAGCAAGGTGGAAGAGAAAAGTGCGGGTAAAATACCCAAGAAAGAAAACGATGAAGTCTATCAGGCAGAGGATAAAGGAAGTCATCAAAGGCTTTCCATTGGGAACACAGCTAAAAGAAGTTATAGCAGAAATCAACAGGAAGCTAAGAGGATGGGCTAATTATTTTCGTATAGGCAATGCATATGCAGCAGCAATTAGTCTGAATGATTATGTATGTGCGCAACTTCGTATATTTTGGAGACGACGAAAACAACGAAAAGGTATATCTGGCACTCGGAAATGGTCGAATGCTTACTTTTATGAAAAGGGGGTATGTTATGTTCCAAACTTACTTTAGTACTCAACGAATGCTACATAAAGAAACTCAGGGGGAAAGCCGTGTGAGGGAAAACCGCACGCACGGTTTGGTCTATGAGGTGAAGGCATGGCTTCTAAACAGGGCGTCCTTTACTTTAATAGAACTTTTGGTTGTAATAGCGATAATCGCTCTGCTTGCCTCAATGCTTTTACCGGCACTACAAAAGGCAAGAGGGATGGCAAGAGGAATTAAGTGTGTCAGTAACTTAAAGCAGTTAGGATTGGCTACGCTGCTTTATGCTGATGACTGGGATGGATATGCTCCGTGTCGCTATGATGGTTCAAATACGTGGGTTCAGGTTTTGGTGAATGGGGGATACACTACGCGAAATAACCATCTACAGTGCCCAAGTTATAAGCCGATAGACATACCAACCAGCGGTGAGTGGAGTGTGCAAACTTACGGTGTGGAAACTATCGATACACACAGACGTATATTGGCAGGTGACTATATCACTTTTTCTACCACCAGCTGGTTTTATGTCGATTCCCGACAGCAGGATATCAGGCAATATTATCGTGTTACACTTGATGGTACGAATCCCGGGGTTGCTCGCCATCATAACGGAAGAGCGAATCTCTGGTTTGTGGATGGACATGTAGAAGGTCATGATGAGAGCGGGCTCGCAACTCTTACGCCTGCTATCACTGGTTCTTACTAGTCTGAGTAAATTAGGTATAATGAGACAAGTATAGACAAATACCAAAATAAGGAGGAATAAAGATGGAATTGGCAAAAAAGAGAAAGAAATTAGGCTATTGTATAGTTGTGATTTTATTAGGAATGATGTTATTCCTGCCATATTCCCTCTCTTTGGCTAATGCTGAGGAGGGTCTGGCAGAAATGAAACAAAGAAGGAAAGAGGCGGCCCATCGTCAACGCCGGCTTATTTTTAACAACGACGGAGATGATGCATCATGGTACTGTAAGGTGGCGACACCGGAAGAACTTCTGAGACTTCGAACAACCGGACTGGCGGGCTCGCAGGTGGATACGATTTTCTATAGCACCTGTTCGGGTGGTTTTGGGGTGTACTCCCATAACACCAAGGTAGGCCAGGTAGTCAGTCCAGAAGTTCTGTTTACGGACAGCATTTCGAAAAAGCTTATTGAACAAGGAACCGACCCGCTGAAGATCATGGTGGATTTTTGCCACAAGAACGAAATAGAAATCTTCTGGTCGATGAGGATGAATGATACGCATAATGCTAGTCCTGAATATACCGAGGGTATGCTTTTGAATTTTTTGAAAGAACATACTGAGTATCTTCTTGCGAGCGGGCCAGGTCAAAAACTTAGGTATGGAGCATGGTCAGCCGCGAATTATGGACTGAAAGAAATCAGAGATCTGGCTTTTAAGTTTATACAGGAAGTGTGTCAGAACTACGATGTTGATGGAATCGAATTGGACTTTTTCCGGCATCCGATATTTTTCAAGTCTCATAGCATGGGACAAACGGTAGAACAGCAAGAGTGTGACTTAATGACCAGTCTGATGAGACAGGTTCGGGATATGACCGAGAAAGAGGCTATCAAGAGAGGTCGTCCTTTGCTTATTGCGGTGCGTGTTCCTGATTCAGTTGAATGTTGTAAGACCATCGGACTAGACCTGGTTCGTTGGCTGGAAGAAGATTTGATAGATATTTTAGTACCGAGTGGTTATTGGCAATCGAATCCTTTGGAAGTGAGCGTAAAACTGGGACACAAGTATGGTGTTCCGGTCTATCCGGGTATAGTCGGCTCGCGATATCTGGGAAAAGGCACTGACATGCGCAACTCATCTTTGGGGGTGCGCGGCCAGGCCATGAACATATGGGCCTCCGGGGCAGATGGTATTTACCTGTTTAACTTTTTTATTAAGCATCTACCAACCGATCCTCTTTACCGGGAATTGGGGTGTCCGTATCTTACCCAGAAGAGAGATAAAATTTATACCACCGGTGCCCAAGCGATTAAAATTTTAAAAGAATGGATTCCTAACGGCAAAAAACGATTTCTTAATAGACAATTGGTATCCATTGAACAACCGGTGCAATTAACCCCGAGCAGACCTGTTACTATAGAGCTTACCGTTGGAGAAAGGATAGATACACTGTGGGGAAAGAATCGTTTGCCTGTTATAATGTCTAAAGTAAAACTGCTTCTTCAGATTCCAGCGCAAATGGATTGCAAGACTGTTTTGGTAAAGCTGAATGGGACACAATTAGGGACTGGGGTAAGAGGATCGAACGGAACTTATGCAGAGTTCCCCGTGAGTAATCCAAGTAGAGTTTTAAAAGGTGTCAATCGTTTTGAGATATCACTAACGCCTGGTAGTGAGCGTAACGTGCTTATTCAAGACCTGCTTCTTTGGGTAGGGAATTGAACAACGCGGAAAATCTGCTTTTAGCCAGGCAAAAAAGGCTGGTATATTATAATATTATAGGAGGAAGGAAAATGTTAAAGAAGACGATGGTATTAGGCGTAGTATTCGTTTTAGCTTTGTTCTTCGGACTTGCTAACTATGGTTGGGCAGGAGAAGAGGGCTTAGTAGCTTACTGGAAGTTTGATGAGGGTAAAGGGGGTATAGTCAAAGATGCAACAAATAACGGAAATGACGGAGCGATCTATGGAGCTACATGGGCAGTAAATGCATTAAAATTTAAGGGTGCGAATGATTATGTTGATGTCCCTGATAATGCGAGTCTCTCTGCTTTAACAGCATTGAGTATTGCGTTATGGATGAAAAGTGAAAGCAATGCTATCTATCAGGGCTTTGTTGGCAAATATGGTGGAGGAGACAGAGAATGGTATATAGACGGAAGACCGGCGAAAGATCAGTGTACTTTCTATTTGTATGATGAAAGTGAGGGGGGATATATAGGCAGACTTGCACATAGCGCAGGTTTATTTAATGGGAAGTGGCATCATCTTGTTGGAACATGGGACGGTGGAACAACAGGGGCTAGTATGAAACTATATAAGGATGGCGTTCAGATTAATGGCGTAGATGCGAGCAAGGGAACATTTGTTGCTGTGAGGGATTTAGATGCGAGTGTGATTATTGGAAGGATGTCTGCAAGTTATCCTCAATGGGACTTTGACGGCACAATCGACGAAGTCAGGATTTACAATAAGGCGTTGACAGCAACAGAAGTAAGGAGAATCTTTATAAAAGGAAGATAGTTCCGTATTTTACAGCTTCCGTTTAGTCTGCCGTAAAATACCAAAATAAGATAGTGTTAAAAATCAGGAGAAAAAAATGATGAAGAGAATAAGGATGTTAGCGTGTATTATCTGCGGATTTGGTCTATTGTTGGTAAGTCCTGTCTGGGGTACGGATATTAATAAAGATGCTGTAGGAATATGGAAGATAGATAAAGGTGAAGGAACAACCTTAAAGGATAGCTCAGGAAACGGTAACAATGGAACTATTAAAGGAGCAACATGGGTGAAGGAAGGTTCTGGGTGGGCATTAAGTTTTGATGGCAGGGACGACTCTGTGGAAGTTCAGGACGCTCCCTCCTTAAGGCTTCAGCCTCCTTATACCATGGGTGTATGGTTTAAGACTACCAGCTCGAATGATGGGATGTTTCTTATTGGTAAATCCAGGGGGTATGCCTATTGTCTTTTCATCACCCGCCAATCCAAATACTTGAGTAATAATATGCGGGCAACGGATGATAAGGTTTATAATATTGCGCATGTTTTAAAAGAAGAGAATGAAACCTTTGCTGATGATATATGGCATTTTGTAATAGGAACGGTAGAAAAAGGTAAGATAAAATTGTTTATTGACGGAGAGTTAAAGGGGGAGAGAGAGTATCCGGAAGAGCTGAGTGTCCTGCACAGCGAGAACACGGCTCTCTCTCTGGTTATGGGGAGATGGGCTAAGGCGTATTATCAGGGAATGATTGGAGAGGCATTCATTCTCAAAAGAGCCATGACTAAAGAGGAAATCAAAATTCTCTTTGAGGAAGAAAAGAAAAAATATAGGGGAATATCCCTCAGGAAGACGTCGGACAAGCCGGTTATAGACGGCAAACTTACTGATACCTGCTGGCAGAACCAAAGACCATTAACCAATTTTTATTTAAATAATATTGGTATCGAATTAGCCAAAAAACAGACGACTGCATATCTGACCTACGATGATAAGAATATATACGTGGGATACAGGTGTCAGGAGCCGCAAATGGCAGGAATAAAAGCACATATAGCTGATCATGATGGTCCTGTCTCGAGGGATGACTGCGTAGAATTTTTTGTCTCTCCAAAAGGAGAAGATGATTATGTTTACTACCAGTTTATCCTGAACACCAATAATGCTTTATTTGACCAGAAGATAGCATGGAATGTCGAACACTGGGATAATCCTTTCTATGAATTTGATTCTTCATGGAACTGCAAAGGTCTCAAAAGCGCCATTTATAGCGGGCAAGATTACTGGTCAGCAGAGATAGCCATACCTTTTTCTGAGCTTGGAGGGATTCCTAAACCAGGTGATAAGTGGCGCTTAAATCTTGCCAGAGAAGAGACCCAGTCAGGTGAATTAAGTACATTCTCCTCATTAGTAGGAGGTTTTCATCAACCCAAACATTTCTCCAGAATAGATTTTGAAGATAATATAGCTATTCTAACCAGAGCCAAGAAGCAGTTTTTTGATACCTTGACAGTAAAAAGAGAACGGCCGCTCTATAAAGAATTGCTTACTGATAAACCGGGTAGTTATATAGTTCATAACTGGCAGCATTGGGGTAGTGAGAGCGCTATGAAGAAGTATAAATTAACCATGGATGAATGGATAAAGATGAGGTTTGAGCGAATGGAGGAAGAAGCTAAGATTGGGATGATGGGAACGTGTTTACCCTGGTCACTCCGAGGTAGAACTCCTTGTGATACTCATAAAACACGCTTGGAACTTCACCAGAAATATGGCGCAATGGTAAATGCTCAATTTGCTAGTCAGGATGGCTGGTGTCTCCGGCAAAAAGCATTAAAAGAGGGAGCGGTCTTACAAAATCAAGGAGAGCCATATCATGTCCATGAGTCATGTTCTATTCTCGACCCGGTCTATGTAAAATTACTAAAGAAAAGCCTGACTGACTATGCCTATAAATACAAAGACCTGCCTTATCTCTATGCCTGGGAAGGAGAGGATGAACCTACCTTCCCTCTATATCGAGGCGATATCAATACTGCTCCTGACTTGATAAAGAAGTGGAATAAGGAAGTAAAAAATAATTATGGATTTGGTAAGTATGAAATGCCAAAGTGGAAAAAGAGCCGATGGGCAAGACCTATGGCTGGAGAGGTTTTTAGTTATATTGCCTATAATAGATGGGCAGCTCAGAAGTATCTAGAACGGAATAAAGAACTCTATCAAATAGCAAAAAGGATTACTCCTAATATTAAGTTTTGCGCCGGGAACTTGGGTACTATCCACGGTATTGACACCTTTGACCATATCGGAATAGCGGAATATAGCGATATTATGATGAACGACCCTTATGCTTCCGCTGAAGCAGGAGGTAGAGGAAGAGGGACGTTCAATCATGGTTTTGCCACTAAGCTTACGTATGATTTATCAAATGGAAAAGACGTTTGGACAATCATTCAAGCATTTACTCATTACGGATTTAAGGCTACTCCGGATAGATTGAGGGAATGGGTTTCTCAATCTCTAAAGAATGGCGCAAAAGTAATTGACTACCTAGAAGACGATGATTGTCTCAGCAATAAGCCTCTCTATCAGGAGATGTTGAGATTAGCTGGTATTATCACAAAAATGAACAAAATAAGAATTCCTAAAGATTCTGATACGGCTATTCTTTATCCTTATTATTCCTCTTTTGCTGATGGCCGCTTTACAAATGCTGACGAGGTATATACAGCCTATTCTCTTCTGGGGGAAAGGATTGGCTCGTGGTTCACATTCATAAGCGATTTCCAGATAGAAAAAGGACAAAAGAAGCTTTCTGATTACAAAGTGATTTACATTCCCAGAGGAGATTATTTAACCGAGGAGATAGCAAAGAAAATAGAAGATTACGTTAGGAACGGCGGTATTGTAGTAGCTGGTGACCCAGGAATATTCAACTGGAATATCAATGGAGAAAGTTTAGCCAACTACCGGGAGAGAATATTTGGTGTTAAGGTGAGAAATAAAATACAATCAAAGGAAATGATTGTAAATGGAAAGAAGTTACCTGTTTATATGGATAACGATGCAAGCAGTAGTAACTTTTACCGGAGCTATCCAGTTTATAAAATAGAAGTAGTTGGCTCTAAGGCAAAAGTAACAGGCTATTTGGAAAATGGGATACCGGGGGTAGTTGAGAATAAGTATGGTAAAGGCAGGGTAATATACTTTGCGGTAAATCCTTTTATTCCTCGGGCTGTCTTTGAACCCGCCTGGAGTGATTTTTTCAGGGAGATTCAAACTACAGCCGGATGCAAGATAGATCAGGATATATGGAATTTTGAACTGCATGGAAACTAAAAATACTGTGAATTTTTACATTACCAACAAATCAGCGGGAGCATAAGAATGACAAACAAAATCAATGCTGGGTTTATAGGGGTTGGGGCTTTTACAGATAGAATGCATCTTCCTCACACACTCGCTAATCCAAAATACAGGATTCACACTTTATGCGATTTAAATAAAGATTTATTAAAAGAGAGAGAAAAACAGTATAAACCAATAAAAACAACAACTGATTACCATGATATTTTAAAAGACCCGGAAATCGACATGGTTTTTATTGGCTCACGCCACGATAAACACGCTTTTTTTATAGAGGAATGCGCTAAAGTGGGTAAAAACGTAATGGTTGAGAAACCAATGGCTACAACAAATGAAGAATCGAGAAAAATAATTGATTGTGTGGATAAATCAAACATAAGACTTATGGTTGGTTATAATAGACGGTTTTCTCAGGCAATGATTGATGCAAAAAAAATATTCCAGGAAAATAAATCAACCGCAACCAATGTATATTACCGCATGGCTGATGAAAATAAAGATATGGATTATTATGGCTTTGACGTGGATAAATTCGGAGGACATCTGGTTACAGAAGTTTGCCACATATTTGACCTTTTATCGTGGTTTCTTGAAGAAGAGCCAAGGGAGATATATGCTGCAGGAGATCTAAAATCAAACCAAAATGTCACCATTACATTCATTAAAGGTTCTGTTGCTACTATCATAAACAGTACCAGAGGAACCCTGAACTATCCAAAAGAATACATGGAGGTTTTTTCAGGATACACAACTCTTGCAATTGATTGGTTTTCGGAGATCCGTTTTTCAAAAGACGGAGAATATAGGCGAATTAATTATCCAATGAAGCGGGACGAAATCCCTGAGATTGTTTGCGAAAGTCCTAATATGACAAGTGAAGATATTTATAGGAAATATGAATTTATTGCTAAAAATAATCTATATTGGAAGAGAAAATTTCAGCCGGATAAAGGACACTATGCTGAACTCGATGTTTATGCTGATGCCCTGTTGAATGATAAACCGTCACCTGTTGATGAAAGAGATGGCGCAAGAGCAACTGCAATGGCGCAAGCTGCAAATGAATCAATCAAAAAGAAAGCCGTCCAGTCAATTGAGACTTTTTGGATTTAAAAAAAAGAATTCATATCAGTCACTCCCACTACTAAAAAAATTAGAACTTTGTGTTGAAATTAGGTATAATGCGGAAAACAGAGAGTAATATTTCGCATGAAAGCCTTAAACTTCTTTGATTCCAATGGAATTTTGGGACAGCCTGTGTTTTCAAGTTCTACGGGCAAATTCGAATCTTATCTCAGTTCTGAGAAACTTATAAAAGAAATGGATCATTTTGGAATTGATTGTACTCTTGTATCTCACTGAGATGCAGTCAATGATCATCCATCTGCAGAGAAAATTTTATCGGATTCGCAATGATGGATTCTGTGAAGTAAAATTTTACAAAAGTAAGACAAATTTGCGTTGGTAATGCAAATTTGTCTTGACATAGCCTAACATTAATGATACAAGTAGATTATGACAGTACATGAAAATAAATATGTTCATAGAGAGCTTGAGAGCGTTTTAAAAAAAGTTGTCGAACATTTTCCTGCTGTAGCACTAACCGGCCCACGGCAATCTGGTAAATCTACTCTGCTTAAAAATATTTTTGGAGGAACTTATACTATTATTTCCTTTGATGATCCAATCACAAGGGAAAGAGCAATTTCTGATCCCAAATCACTTATAAAGAGCGCTGGAGAAAAAATAATCTTTGATGAAATTCAGCATGTTCCTCAGATTCTTTCATACATCAAAATACTCATTGATAATGATCGTCATAAGTATGGAAGGTTTATCATTACAGGCTCGCAGAAGTTCAGTCTTATCAGGAACTTAGGAGATACTTTGGCAGGCAGAATCGCCTTGCTTGACCTGCTACCATTTAGTATAGAAGAGAAAAAATGTGTATCTTTCTTGAAGAATGAATTATCTGATGCACAAGGTAATTTTGAACACTGTTGTCTTCGAGGTTCGTTTCCTGAGATTACTATTCATTCGGAGATGGATTCTGATATATGGTATGGCAGCTATCTTCAAACTTATTTAGAAAGAGATATTCGTACAATTTATAATATTGGTCTTTTGAGGGAATTTCAGCAGTTTCTGCGTTTATTGGCAGGCCGTTGCGCTCAAATATTAAATTTGAATAACTTTGCCAATGATTTAGGAGTGAGTGTTAATACGATCAAAAAATGGATTTCTGTACTGGAAGCGAGTCAGATTATATACATTTTATCACCTTATTATCGAAATTTGGGGAAAAGGATTACAAAGAACCCAAAGGTTTATTTTCTAGATGTCGGATTAGTTTGTTATTTAACAGGACTAAAGACTAAAGAACACTTGTTCAACGGTCCTTTGGCAGGGGCATTATTTGAGAATTTTGTTATTCAGGAAACAGTTAAATATTTCTCTGGTAAAGGAATAAGACCAAATCTTTTTTATTTGCGAACTCATAACGGTATGGAGGTGGATTTGATTATAGAGAAAGATATGCAGCTGTTTCCATTTGAAATCAAGCTAACCAAGACTCCAAGTATGGGTATTGCGGCACCTATTGAGAGGTTTAAAAAGATATTTTCAAAGCTAAATGTCAGCTCTGGCAAAATTGTTTCCTTGACGGACGAGGATATGCCTTTAACAGAAAGTGTTTCAGCTCTGACTGTAAATTCTTATCTAAAGTGCCTGGATAGTTTTATTTGAAAGAAACAATGAAACCCTTAAACTTTTTTGATTCCAACGGAATTTTGGGACAGCCTGTATTTTCAAGTTCTACAGGCAAATTCGAATCTTATCTCGGTTCTGAGAAACTTATAAAAGAAATGGATCATTTCGGTATTGATTGTACTCTTGTATCTCACTGGGATGCAGTCAATGATCATCCATCTAGCGGCAATGCAAAATTGATAGAGGAGATTAAAGGGCATAATAGATTGTTTCCATGCTGGTTTGTTATCCCTCATCACACAGGAGAAATGCCTGAACCGAAGAAACTCATTAAAGAAATGATCTCCAAAAATGTCAGAGCAGTGAGATTATTCCCTATATTTCATAATTTCAGTATGGAAGAATGGTCAATAGGTCCTCTGCTGAAAGAACTGGAAAAGAACAATATCCTTGCTATTGTTCACTGTCCTACGGATAAGTTATATGACATCTGCAAAAAGCATAAAGAGCTTAATATTGTGGGATTAGCTCCATTAAGAGAACTTTATCCTCTTCTTGAAAAATTCGACAATTTATACGCTTCTCTGGAATACTATCCTGATAACAATCTGGTAGAGGACATATGCAGGCGTTTTGGAGCACACAGACTTGTATTTGGAACAAGGCAGAAGGATCCATATGACACTCATTCTAATGTTTCAGCTAACTGGGTATCCGGTCCAACAAAGGCTATGGTTGAGTATGCCAATATTACTGATGAAGAAAAACAAATGATAGCAAGCGGTAATTTGAAAAAATTATTAAAAATATCTTCCTGCCCGTTAATTAAACATAAGCCGCTTCCGAAACTTCCCTGCCCCATCATTGATTCTCATTTTCATCTGGGTGATATTGCATATAAGTACAAATCGGGGACTGATGTAGGCTCAATAATTAAAACTATGGATATTATAGGAGTAAATAAACTATGCATAAATTCCACAAGTGCGGTTAATGGTGCAACTCACTATGATGGAAATAATTATATCGGGTCTATATGCAAAAAATATCCTGAGAGATTTATTGGGTTTGCCGTAATTAACCCTAATTTCAATGATACTGAGGATGAAATCAAGAGATGCATTGAAACATTGGGATTAAAAGGAATAAAAATTCATCCGAGGATTCATCAGTGTAAGCTTTCTGATAAAAAATATAAACCTGTTTGGGAAGCTTCTGAAAAATACGGAATCCCTATACTTTCGCATACTGGAGAAGGTCAATTCGGAAGCAGTCCTGAAGCATTTGAACACATATCCGGGAAGTATCCAAAAGGAATATTTTTACTCGGTCATTCTGGAGATAATCTGGAGGGGCTGAATATTTGTATCGAAATTGCCAAAAAAAGGGATAATGTCTATCTTGGGACATCTGATATTGTGTTTGCATATAACGGAATATTAGAATATACAGTTAAACAAATTGGTGCAGATAAAATCTTGTTTGAATCCGATGCCTGTTATCTGGATTTCAAGTACTCGCTGGGTATTATTCTCTATGCGAAGATAAGTGACGAGGATAAGGCAAAGATATTAGGTCTTAATATGGCAGGAATATTAAAATTGAAACATTAAAGGGAGTAAGGTATGCGATTAAAAGATAAAGTTGCTGTTATCACTGGGGCTGGTGCTGGAATGGGAAGAGCTGTAGCTCTCCGCTTTAGTAAAGAAGGGGCAAAAGTTGTTGTAGTTGATATCAACGAGAAAAATGGGAAAGACACAGTAGTCTCTATTACAAAAGCTGGAAATGATGCGATTTTTATCAAAGCTGATGTTTCCAAAACAAAAGAAGTAAAAAATATGTTCAAGGTAACTATTGAAAAATATGGAGCATTGCACATTCTCTATAACAATGCTGGAATCTTCCTCAGGGGAATTGATAACTGTGTAACTGAGGTTTCAGAAGAAACATGGGATAGATTTATGGATGTTAACTTGAAAAGCGTATTTCTTTGCTCTAAGTATGGCATTCCAAAAATAATAAAAAGCGGAGGAGGTTCTGTAATTAATGTTTCTTCAAGCGCTGGTATAATTGCATCTAAAAACGTTGACAGTTATACTGCGACTAAGGGAGCAATTATTTCTCTAACACGGTCTATGGCTGCTGAATACGCTCCGCAGAAAGTTTGCGTAAATTGCATTATTCCGTGTGGGATTGATACTCCAATGCTCGATGAAAGCAGAAAAAAACCAGACTGGGACGAAAAAAAGCACTTATCTAAAATTCCAGCAAGAAGATTTGGAAAACCGGAAGAGGTTGCTAATATGGCGTTATTCCTGGCATCAGACGAAGCATCCTATGTTGTAGGAGCCGTTTTCGTAATTGATGGAGGAATAACATCTTCCCTTTAATCAATTCTCTTTTGGCACGTAATCCACTGTTTCATCAATCAACATAACAGGGATACCTTCTCTTATTGGATAGTATTTCTTGCAGGCGTCGCATACAAGCTTATCCTCGCCTTCAAGCCTTATATCCCCTTTGCATTTTGGACACGCCAGGATATCCAGAAGTTCCTTGTCTATTGCCATAGTATTTTCTCCTTTTATCTGTTAAACAAATTCTTTTTTGTAGACTTCTAATGTTTTTTTTGCAGTATCTTGCCAGTTGAATTTCTCTATTTGCTTTATGCCCATCTTTATCATATCCTCTCTCAATTTGCTATCAGAAATAATTTTTTCTATTGCTTCAGCCAGAGAATCTGCATCCTTAGGCTCTACAGTTATGCCTGCATTACCAACAACTTCAGGCATTGAGGATACATTGGATGTCACAACAGGCACTCTGCTTGCCATCGCTTCTACAAGCGGCAAACCAAACCCCTCATAAAGAGAGGGAAAAACAAATACATCACATATCTGGTAAAGAGATGGTAAATCCTCAAAATCTATGTTCTGGAGGAAAACTATGTCTTTATCCACATTAAACTGTTCTGCATAAATTTTCAGTTCTCCAATTCTCTCCTTTTTCCCTCCAACCAAAAGAAGTTTTTGCTCTATACCTTTTTTTCTGAGTTTTGAATATGCTTCAATAAGCGCTTCAATATTTTTATGTTTCTTCATATTGCTTATATTAAGTATGTATTTTGCGTGTAGATTTAATTTGTCTCTCAACTTTTCACATTCTTCTTGAGACGCATCTCTCTTAAAGATTTCAGAGACTCCATTATGAATTACAACAACCTTATCTTCTTTCACACCTAAATAATTCACTATATCAATTTTTGTATTTTCAGATACAGCTATTATCTTTTTTGCTCTTATTGCCATCAGCTTAAACAATGACCTGGCATAGAAATATGCAGGTCTGGATTTGAGAAACTGAGGGAAAATAAGATGTATTAGATCATGAACAGTAACTATCATTTCTCCCTCATATATAACAGGGATATTGTAATGCGGGCAATGCAGAAATTCTACATTCCAGAGCTTTAAAGGCTCAATAACTTGTTCACTTATACTATAAATTGGCGAATAAAACTCCTTTATGAAAACATTAGGCTTTTGAGTATATTTAGAAAGCGCTTCCTTTTTGCCTAACAAAATATAGGCGTTGGACTTATCAATATCAAAGATATTTGTAAGCAGATTTTTTGTATAAGTACCAATACCCGAATGCAAAATCATTCTGGCATCTATTGCAATACGCAAGACTAATCCTTTCTTAGAGTGTCTTTTATTATTTTATCCAGATTGTCAACATGGAGCTTCCATGTGTAATTATTTTCCACAAATTCTCTTGCTTTTTTTCCCATGCGGGAAGCATTAAGAGGATTCTTAGCAAGATTAATGATTGCCTCTGCTATTTTAGAGGGGTCTTCAGCAGGTGTTATAAAACCTGTTTCCCCGTTAATAACGATTTCAGGAAGCGGATCATAAGAAACAGTAATAACAGGAAGTCCTGATGCCATGTATTCAAATATCTTGAGAGGAGACCAGAAGAATCCGAAATCTTTTAATGGCTTATAATATGCTGCATTGTAAGGCGCAATGCCTACATCGGATACCGCCATAAAGTACGGCATCATTTCATATTTTTGTGTGCCGGTAAAAACTGCATACTGGCTCAAATGCATATCTCTGATTTTAGCTTTTACTTCATCCATGCACTCTCCTCCTCCAACAAAGAGAAACCGCACATTCTTAGCTTTGCTGACCACAGCTTTAACAAGTTCTGGAAGGTCAAGTGCACCATGCCACTTTCTGAATGTGCCTGCAAACACTACTGTAAACTTGTTTTCCAGATTGTACATTTTTCTGATTTTATTTGCTTTGTCTGTGTTTCGCAGTTCAGGTGCAAACATGTCTGTGTTTGCCGCCCATCTAACCTGCTCTATTTTTAGGCGGGCATGCTTAGGGACAACTGTAAGTGAAGTAGCTATAACCTTTTTTGCCTGTCTGAATTGAATATCTCTCCAGGTTCTAAGAAGATTAATAGTTGTTTTACATGTAATGTTATATCTCCATATAAGCTCTTCAGTATGAGGGCTGTTTACCTCAAGTATAAGCGGAATTTTCTTAAGCTTTGAATATATAGTTCCCACTCCGCCAAAGGTAACATATCTTTCAATGATTATATCAAACCTTCTCATCAGTAGTTCCGGAAGCAGTTTAAGACCTGCAATAGAGAGAATTTTATTTAAATATTGCATGTTAGTGCGAAGGAGTTTCACCCCTTTTAAGTATTCAGAATGCGCTGATGTTCCTTGCTTTTGTGAGATTAAAGTTACTTCATATCCGAGTCTGGATAGATTTGAAGCAACCTCCCAAACATGTACTGATCCGCCGTTATTCCCGGGGACAGTCTCTCCTGTTATGTATAACACCTTAATGCTCATATTAACCTGTGTTCCTTAAAACTGAAATAGCCTTCAAGTCCTATAATAATGTGATCCAGCACATTAACATCTACAGTACCGAGCGCTTTAATCAATACCTGTGTTATGTTCTTATCATCCTCTGAGGCTGTAAGACTTCCTCCTGGATGATTATGTGCAAGAATAACAGATACAGCTTTGTTCCCTAAAGCATGTTCCACTACCTTGCGAGGGTAAACCACTGCTTTATTTACAGTACCAACGTGTATTGTCTCTACTTTAACAGGTCTGTTGGCTGTATTAAGGAAAATAACCTTAAAAATTTCATCCTTAGCTCCTCTTAATGAGGCTTGTAAGTAATCATAGACTGCTTTTGGTGAAGATATTATATTCTCCTGTTCCAAAAGATTCTCTAACAAGTACAAGGGAACAGCCTCTCTAAATAGATTAATAAGAGTAGCTGCATTTGTGCCCATCCCATTTACTGTACTTAGCGCTTCTATTTCTGCATCAAAGACCCCTCTAACGCTTTTAAACTTTTTAAGCAATGCTTTAGCGATTGGTTTTGTATCCTTACGAGATATTGCATAGGTAAGTATCAATTCAAGAATTTCATAATCATGCCAATTGCCAAATCCGCTCTTTAGGTACTTTTCTCTAATTCTCTGTCTGTGTCCCAGATAGTCAGGCTTTGCTATTTTATTTTTCACCTTGAAATCCCTTCTGTCATCTTTGTTTTTCCTTTTCTATTTTCAGTTCTTTCCTCATAGACTTTTTTAGGGTTTTCGCGTCAGGAAGTTTTTCTTTAAACTCTTTTGGCAATCTTTTGGTTAGGTAATATTCAGCCACTCCTACGGGTTTTTTAACACTTCGTAAAGCGTACTCAACAACAATATTGTCTTTATCCGCACAAAGAATAATGCCTATCGGCGGATTCTCATCTTTTAATCTTACCTGTTCGTCCAACAGATGCAGATAAAAATCCATCTTACCAGTATATTCCGGCTCAAATTTACCGGTTTTAAGTTCAATCGCCACGAGACATTTTAGTTCGCGGTTAAAGAAGAGAAGATCGATAAAATACTCGTTATGCCCCAGCCTCAGCCTGTATTGATTGCCGATGAACGAAAACCCCTTGCCGAGCTCAAGCATAAACCGTTTCAGTCTATCCACCAGCCTTTTTTCTAATTCTCGTTCTAAAACAGGTTTTGCAATACCAAGGAAGTCTAAATTATAGACGCTCTTTATTGACTCATCAGCCTGTTCAGCAAGATGTTTTGGAAGGGCTTTAGGAAAATTGTGGGTTTTTCGCCTAAGGCTTAAAGCGTAAGCGTCCGCTTTTATTTGATTAAGAAGAACATTTCGCGACCAGCTCATCTCGACCGATGCTTTTAAATAATACGCTCTTTCTTTTTTGTTTTTGATCTTAGAAAAAATAAGAATGTTGTGCCCCCATGGCAATTCTCCAACAGCCTGTTGGAGAATTGGATCATCTTTGTACTCAAGATAAAATTGACGCATATACCAGAGGTTTTGAGCTGAAAACCCAAATGTGGTTTTAAAATCTTTCTGCAAATCATTTGCAAGTTTTTCAACGACTGCGTTCCCCCATTTATATTTTTCCTGTCTTTCTACAATCGTTTTGCCGATATCCCAATATAGATTAATAAGCTCCTTATTAATTTTTCGGACGACCTTAATCCTGGACGAAAGGATACGTGATTTAATTTCCTTAAAAAAATTCCTATATTCTTTACTTAACGCATTTCCCATGTTTATCTCCATTATTCATTTAAAATACTCCCTTTCTGTCATTGCGAGCCAAAGGCGGAGCAATCTCGTTTGTCATTCTCCGAATTGATCTGGGAATCCAGATGGTTAAGGTTTGACATTGTTTTTTAAAGGTCGCTGTGTCATTATCCCTCATTTTTTTCTTTTATCTGAATCCTATCCTCGGATTATCAATTTCATTCGCTTGGTTTTTCCAATATTCCAGTGTCTCATCCGGTGTAGAAAATACTCGTATTTTGTTTTTGTTAGAATTTTTAGACATAGGAAAACAGAGAAGATAACTCTTTACTTCTTCTCCTTCTTCAATTTTACTAATTTCGTTGTGGTAAATACCAATCTTAATAATGTGAGAAAATATTTGTAAAAGGAATTTGTCTTGGTCTATTTGTTTCTCATTTATATTCCATCTTACAAGCACTTTGTTAGCAATTCCCATATCAACTACAGACCAATCTTCATTGTCTTTAAGGATTTTAAAAAATTCATAATAGGAGGACTCCCTCTTATTGAGACGAAAACCTAGTCCATTATCCTTAAATGAGTATTCCGTTTTCCCTATACAAAACTCATTATCCTTTATATTTTCCATTTTCATGATTCTCCTTTTTGAAATTAGTGAAATTAGAGACACATCCCATTTTCTGGTATTTTAACCTATTCTCCCCATACTTCCTTGATTTTATCTTTTATATTTTGTCCAAAGATCGTGATTAATTCTTTATTAGCTTCAACTGCTTTCCATTCCTTCCTGATGCGAGAAACCACTTCTTCTTGAATTTCAAGAGAAGGCAAAAAAATCTTTAGCTCTTGCACATCCTTTTGATTAATACTCGGATATGCTCCTTTTCCCATCCTATCAATCATTTGTTTTTGAAGATATTCTCCGAAAAGCTGATAATATACAAATTGGGGAACGACTTTGCTGGATGCAGTCAATACTGCAAAACCCGTCGAAGCAATTGTGCTTTTAGGGAGTTCTGACAAATAGCAGAAAGCTTTTAGGTTTGGCCTTACTGTTGAAAGAAGAACGTCTCCATTTCTAACAACTCGTCTTGCTCTACTTGGTGCATCTATCCCTTTTATGCGATTGTTAAATGATACGATACCTGTTCCATTTTCAACAGATGTAATATCTATATAAACAAATTTATTTTCTCCGTATTTCTTTTTGGGATCAACAGTATCTGCATTTACTGCGAGCACATTCCCCAACTCCACCATCTCCCAATCAGGATCAATTTTGAAAGCAGGCTTATAATTTTCAACTACCTGTTTTGCGCCGTCAATAATTTTTTGATAATTGTCTAATTCGGCAACAATCTGTTCCTGAACTTCAAGCGGCGGGAGAGGAATTTTAATTCTTTTTAATTCTTTAAAATGCCGGCTATAACCTAAATTCTTTATTTTTAAATTTTCTAAAATAAAATAGAAAAATCTCGGGATATATTCATCAGTGGGTTTTAATATTTTTACTCCGTCAGCACCTAAGACAAAATCAAAGTCAATATATTTAAAACATTTTGTATGATCTCCAAAAATTACAAGAGGCTCACTAACTCTAAAGACATCTTCTTCTCCATTCCAATATCCTGCAATAAATTTCTCGGATTGATCAACGATTGGATATTTTCCCTCATTCAGAAATTTTTCCTTTTTTATTTTTGTTGAATACTCGATCTTCTCAATAGCATCTTCAACTTCCACAAAATCCCACTTCCCGCTATAAATAACTGCTTCACGATACCTATCTCCGCTCAAGTTATAATCTCCGCTTTCTGCGATTTTTGTTTTTCCCACTGCATAAGCGATTTTCTCATTGGGCTGAAAATTTTCAGCCCCTACAGTTTTTTGCCATCTCTGCAAAATTTCTAATGCCATCGGCAAATCATTTTCTTTTATTTCTCTTCTCTGCGCGCCTAATCCAAAGCCGTCATTGTTTATTTTTACAAACAGAATTTTATCTGTCTTTTTTGCCAGATTTTTATCCAACAACAATATTGATGTCTTAACTCCAGCATAAGGATTGAAAACCCCTGGAGGTAGAGACACAACAGCATAAAGTGAATATTCAATGAGCATCTTGCGAAGTTTTTTATAAGCTGTCTCTGTCTTAAAAATTATACCTTCAGGGACAATAATCCCTGCGCGGCCATTAGGATTTAAATGCTCTGCAATATAATCAACAAAAAGCACCTCTGAGCGTTTTGCCTGCACGCTAAACCTCTTGTGCGGTTTGATTCCACCTTTCGGGCTCATGAACGGAGGATTTGCTAAGATAACGTCAAAGACCTCTTGCCATTTTTCTTCTGAGCTTAATGTGTCATATTCGTATATTTTGGGATTTTGGAATTTATGCAGATACATATTGGCTAGAGATAATCTCACCATATCAGGAGAAATATCATAGCCGGAGAAGTTTTCAATCAGCCTCTTTTTTTCATCAGGAGTTAAATGTACCCTGTCGTCTTTTTTGTTTTTTTCTAAAATATGTTTATATGAAGAAATTAAGAATCCGGCCGTACCACAGGCAGGGTCTAAAATAGTTTCATTCTTTTTAGGATCAACTACTTTTACAATAAAATCTATAATATGCCTGGGTGTTCTAAACTGACCGGCATCACCCTGCGAACCCATAATAGAAAGCAGATATTCAAACGCATCGCCTAATTTTTCGCTATGGTCATATTCAAACTCGCCAATAACTTTAAGAAAACTTTTTAAAGTTTCAGGATCACGATACGGCAAATAGGCATTCTTAAAAATATCCCGAAATAATTGCGGGATATTTGGATTATGGTTCATCCGTTGAATTGCTTCTCCATACAACCCGACAAGTTCATGACCGCTTACACGAGGGTCAAATATTTTACTCCATGCATATTTTGCGTATTCCCCTGTGAAAAACTTGGATCTACCTCCCAATTCTTCAGCCTGCTTATCCATATCATCCATAAACTTGTAAATCAAGGCTATGGTAATCTGTTCAACCTGTGATTTCGGGTCAGGCAGCTTACCAACAAGAATATCCCTTGCTGTATCAATTCGTCTTTTTGTTCCATTAGTCAACATATCTCAATTCTCTTTTAAGCAACAAAAGCATTTATCGGGACATAATCTTTTATATATTCAACAACAGGGTCTCTCCATCCGTCCAGTTCTTTTAAGTCACTCATATCAAATCTTGAATTAGTTGCAAGTCTGCTGTATTCCTGCGAGTTCAAAATTTCCCGTAATTCGGCATCTATAATATATGCTTTCATAAACTGGCGTATGATATGGATAAACTTGTTTTCAGGATGATAAATAGAAATAAATTTCCCGATTTCTTCTTCAAGTAGCTCATCTTTGCTCTTGAATTTTTTAATTCGTCCGAATATTTTTTCTAAGATTTCACGCAAACCTAATCTTCGGTCAAGTTTAACGGACTTGCGTAACTTATCAATGTTGAAATATTTTTCCGGTTTGTCAAAAACTTCTTTTTTTATGTATGCTTCAGCTTCTTCGTATTTGCCTTCGTCAATCTTGCCTTTTATATATTCATCAGCTTTAACCGTTTCCTCAAATGTTTCAAATATCTTTCTGTCAATTTTCATGCCGCCAAAGCCAATAATGGTTTCTGCAATCTCCTTTATGGGATCAGGACGGACGCTTTCGTATTCTTTCAATGGCGGAGGTGGCGGCGGAAATGGACCAGTGCCCCCTCCTGTTCCATGCGGCAATTCAATTACTTCATCATAATTAAATTTTTCTTCAAAATATTCGCAATTGGCAAAGAAATCAAAAAGTTTAAATCGTTCTTTTTTAGCTGCATATTTCTCTATCTCACCTAACTCATCTTTTTCGCTAAAGTTGAAATCAAATTTCCGAGTCCCTCTACCTTTCATTTGAATAAAATCTGTCGGCGAAAAAATAGGGCGCATTAAACATAGATTGAGAATATCTTCACAATCGTATCCTGTGGTCATCATCCCTACGGTAACACATACGCGGGTTCTACTGGAATTATAGCCGTCCTTAAAGGCTGTGTGTCCATTAAGAATGTTATTTGAAAAATTAATTGCCATCTGTTGTGCGCCGTCAATACGCGATGTTACTTGTACCGCAAAATCAGATTTGTATTTATCGGGATATATTTTGTGCGCCAGCGCATTAAGTATCTGTGTGATTTTCGAGGCGTGATTCTGGCTTACGCAGAAGATAATACTTTTACCTATCTCTCCTGTCAGCGGATCTTTTAACGCATTTTCTAAGAATGTCTTGCATAATGTCCTGTTAGTCTTTTCAGAATAGAACTTTCTTTCAAAGTCTTTTTGGAAATATGTCTTTTCCTCTTCTTCTCCTTCTTCATTTTTCAGCAATACAGAATAACCCATTTCTGAAAGCAATTCCGTTGTTATATCCGTCCTAGCATCAACAACAATAGGGTTTACCAGATATCCTTCCTTTACTCCATTCAGAAGAGTATATCTGAATGTTGGATTACTCGCTTCGCATCCAAAAGTTTTATAAGTATCCAATAATTGACGCCTTTCTAATTTACGAGGATCTCTTTCTGCCAATTTCTTTTCATCAATCTTTTTCAAGTAGTCCTTTGGCGTTGCAGTAAGTCCCAATTTATATCCGGTAAAATACTCAAAGACCGCACGGCTGTTGCCCCCGATTGATCTGTGTGCCTCATCCGATATAACCAAATCAAAATCTGTCGGAGAAAACAAATCCTTATATTTATTGTCAAAAAGAAACGACTGAACTGTTGATATAACAATTTCCGCTTTTTTCCAATCGTCCTTATTTTCTTTATAAATTACCGATTTATAATCACTTTTCATATACTTAACAAAGTTCTTCCACGCTTGATCCTCTAACTCTAATCTATCAACAAGAAAAAGCACCCTTTTTGCGTTTCCTGTTCTTAAGAATAATTTAATGACGCCTGCTGCAACAAGAGTCTTTCCTGTGCCTGTTGCCATTTCAAATAAGAATCTGCTTTTTCTTTCCTTTACTGCTTCCTGCAAAGATTTAATGGCATTTATCTGATAATCCCTCAAGAATTTAAGACTGTCATCGTTAATAAAATCTTCTCTTTTTGTCTCATTAATCCAATTGGGGTCGCTTTTATAATCCGGCTTTTGAGAAATGACGATATAATCTGACTCAATGTATTCACGAACTAAATTGTTCGGATTAGGCTTGAAAGATTTTTTATAAGTTAAAGACTCACACGTTGGGAATGCGGTTATGATATGAGGATTACCTGTTTCAATGTCCCAAAAATAATGCAGATTACCATTTGATAGAATTACAAAACGAACATTAAGATTTTTCGCATATGTACGAGCCTGTTCTTTCCCGCCTAAAGGATCTTTATCTTCCCTTTTTGCCTCTAAAACAACAAAAGGAAATCCTTTATCATCTAAAAGAATATAATCTGCAAACCCGTTTTTTGTTTTCTCAAAATCTTCGCCAAGGTCAGTAAGCGCTTGTTCTGTGATTTTAACATTTGTCTCCAAGCAAATGTTGGCGGATCCGGTATCTGTATCAAAAAAGCGCCAGCCTGCGTCTTCAAGATATTTGTTTATTCGTATGCGTGCTTTGGCTTCTTTCTGCATAGTTTTTATTCTTCTTTCAAATTCCAATTATACCACACCATACATAAAGCATAAAGGGCACAGCACGCTGTGCCCCTACGAATTTTGATTTCACCGAACAATTATTGTTTGTTATTCTCCGACTATTATTCATTTGTTAAAGGATTTACTGAGATCCCCGTCTATTTTCTTTGCTGTTTTTTTGGTAAATTTTGATTTTCTGATAAGCTCATTGAGCATTTTCTCGTATGCTCTGCTGTCGAGAGGCATTTCAACAGGTTTAGCAGTCATAGAAGAATAGAGTATAGCATTGCCAAGTTCCACTGAATGTATGCCTTCTTCAGCTGGAGCAATTAGTTTTTCTCCTTTAAGAATAGCATTCACAAAATTCTGGAGTATCTCAGCATGCTGCCCACCATTGCCGTTTACAGGAATGGTAATATTCCATACATCAGGTGTTGCAAAAATCTGTTTTGAGGTCTTGATAAATTTATTTGCTGGGACTTCATTACGAGTAAAGGTTAATACATCGCCCTCAAGAACCACTTTCCCGCATTCTCCGGCAATCTCCAGACGGTTTGTTCCAGGTGCTTCACCGGTAGACGTAATAAAAACACCCGTAGCTCCGTTTTTGTATTCCATGTATGCAGTAACTTCATCTTCTACCTCAATATTATGCCTTTTCCCAATACCGCAAAAACCGTGCACTTTTTTTGGCATTCCGCACAACCACTGAAACAAGTCCAGCTGATGCGGGCACTGGTTCAGCAGCACTCCTCCTCCTTCACCCTTCCACGTTGCGCGCCAGGAGCCGGAGGCAAAGTATGCATTAGTGCGAAACCAGTTTGTGATAATCCATGTAACTCTGATAAGCGCCCCAAGCTCTCCAGAATCAATAAGCTGTTTAATTTTTTTGTAATGAGGGTCTGTACGCATATTGAACATGGCTGCAAAAACCAGTTTGTTATTCTTTTTATGCGCAGCAATAAGACGCTCGCAGTCAGCCTTGTGCACTGAAATTGGTTTCTCAACCAGAACATGGTGACCAGCATTAAGCGCGTCAATGCCAGTCGTAGTATGGAAGTAGTGCGGAGTAACGATCATCACTGCGTCAGACACTTTTCCCTTAAGAAGTTCTTTATGATCGTTAAATACCCTGCAGTTATATTTTTGCCCGGCAGCTTTAGCTCGTTCCAGATCAACATCACAGACACATGTTAATTCGGCATTTTCTGTTTTTTTAATATTATTCATATGCAGACTTGCCATACATCCAGCACCAATCACTCCTATTCTTACGTTTTTCATACATCCCCCTTCGTTATTTCTTGTAGTTTATTGTAAACCGCTTTGCATACTTCCTCAACAGTTATTGCATCCATACAATAGTGTTTATCCTGCTTGCAAACAGGTTTCTTGCAGCCCAGACAAAAGGCGTCTTCTTTCTGTATGACTATATGCTCCTCTCCGTATGGCCGCCATATTCTGGGATCACCCGGTCCAAATAAGGCAATAACAGGTGTGTTAACTGCAGAAGCTATATGAGTTGCGCAGGTGTCAACACTTACAAGCAGATCTGCCCTTCTCAGAACCTCTGCATATTGACCAAGGTTCATTCCGCAATTTGAGGCTATCGGCTTAGCGTGCATATTGTTCTCTATTTCTTTTATTAAATCAGCATCATCAGGTCCTCCTGATATGCAGACTTTTGCTTTAAGTTTTTCTATTATAAAATCCCCAACTTGCGCAAATCTATCTGCTTGCCACTGATAAGATGTATTGCTTCCGGGATGTATGCATACAAGAGTATCTGTTTGCGCTACATTGTGCTCTTTTAGAAAACTTTCACACCTTTTTTGACTTTCATGTGATTCTCTAATATAGGGGCGCTGCTCTTTAAGAGGGAATCCTGCCTTTTCTATGAGTTTTAACCAGCTATCTACTTCATGAGATACTTTTATTGAGTCCGAGTATTCCCACATAGGTTTATTCCAGTAAAGAGGCGCTTTTACCTTGTCTGTCAATAAGAATCCTCTGCAGCGATAGTTATAGCCTATACGCCTCTTTGAATTAGCCCAAAATGCTATAAGATTGCTGGTAAGCCTTGTATCCAGAACTATTGCAAGGTCATAGATATGAGCAGGTAAAGTCTTAGAAAACTTCCATATTAGAAATGGATTTCTCCCATTTTTTTTACAGTCAAAATAAACAATATTATCAGCAAGCTCCTGATCTTCAACAATTGATTTGAGATTAGGGGAAACAGCCAAAGTTATATGCGCCTCAGGTAAATTTTCCCTAACTGCTCTTATTGCAGGGAATGTTACAACTGTATCCCCTATGCGCAAGAGGTCCACTATTAAAACATTCTTAAACTCTGAGATATCCATAATTAATTTATAATAGCAAATATTCCACAAGATATCCATTGTCATGATAGTAGCTTTTTGATATAAGAAGTTACTCTAATAAGACGGGTAACTGACCAGAATTAGATGTATCTAAAAATAGTCTCGACCAATTTAAGATATATAGTAAGCTAGAAGATGAACACCTAAAATTAAGGAGTTGCTTAAATGAAATCTCTTATTGCAGAAGGTTATAAGATTTACCACGAATCTAAGATAGAGAAAGATGGGAAAATCTATTTTCTCGTCAGTAAAGATATCAAGAAATATCTGATTTCAAATGATACGAAATTTGAGAAGTCTGTAGAAAAGGTATCTACATATAGTGTCTATGAAAAAACTCACCTCAATGCTCTTAGATTATGCAATTTATTTAAACATCTAAAACCCGCTGCTTGCGGAATTAAAAGAAGTTTTGGTTTTGGAGACAGATTGGGATTAGCTACTCCGGGCCATATTAAGACCATTAAAGGCAGGGATATATTTCCGATTCTTTCCCAGCAGTCTATACGAGAAATGGAACGCACAGGTCGCAGTATGGAAATTGTCTTGGATGATGCTATGTGGGGAGTTTTTCAGGAAGGATACAGGAAAGGCTATGGAGCAGATATTGACCATGTCAAAGAGCAGGATGATGTTATTAAAGCATGTGAACATGGTTATACTATGTACACCATAGACCCTTCAGATTATATTAATGACAACGTAAAGGATATGTCTCATGAGGAACTTACATCAACGTATGAAAGCATTCCAAACACAGACTTCTACGAAAAGCTTTATTTAGGAAAGAACTATAAAATAGGTGCAAACACATACAAGATGACCAAGACTGAGCTGATGAATATTATTTCTGTCTATGCCAAGGCATTAGAGCATATTGTGAATTGTTATAATATTGTAAAAGAGAGGATTTTAAACGGTTTTGATTTTGAGGCATCAGTAGATGAAACTGACACTCCGACCACTCTTTTGGCTCACATATTTATTGTAGAGGAACTCAGGCGAAACGGAGTCAATTTTACAAGTCTTGCCTTAAGGTTTATCGGGGAATTTGAAAAAGGGATTGATTATATTGGTGACATAGAGATATTTAAAAAAGATTTCTTAGCTCATGCTGATATATGCCGTCACTTTGGCAGATATAAGTTAAGCATTCATAGCGGCAGTGATAAATTTTCCATTTATCCGACAATCGCAGAATCTACTGAAGGAGTATTTCACATCAAGACAGCCGGAACAAACTGGCTGGAGGCAGTCCGTCTTATCAGTCATAAGAACCCTGCTCTATACCGGCGCATGCACCAGATCGCACTTAGTAATTTTGAAAAAGATCGTAAATCTTATCATGTTACCACTGATCTATCCAGAATTCCCGCGCTTAGTAAACTCTCCGATGAGGAGCTTCCCGGGCTTCTTAATGAAAATAATTCCAGGCAGCTTCTGCATATTACATACGGGAGCATCTTGAAAGATATGAAAGAGGAGATCTATAAGACCTTAAATATTTACGAGAATGAGCATTATGAGATGCTTGAAACCCACTTAGGTAAACATCTGGATTATGCAACGAGCAGCTTCTGATACAATAATTCTGTTTGCTGCGCCATTATTCGTGCATCATAGTTTGATTTAATAAACTTGCTTGCATTTCTGCCCAGTTCATTTGCAAGACCTTCATTATCAAGAAGTTGTATTACAGCTTTTGCTAACGATTCTGCGTCTTTGGAAGGGATTAATAAACCGGTCTTTCCATGTTCTATAATTTCTCTTATCCCATCTACATCCGTTCCTACAACTGGTTTCCCGAGATACATTGCCTCAACAAGTACTCTTGGCAGTCCTTCAAACAATGAAGGCTGAACAATTATGTCACACATGAATATAACATTTGCAATGTCTTTTCTGTATCCAAGAAACCTTACATGTTTATGAATATTTAACTTTCTGCAAATACTCTCAAGATATTCTCTTGTTATGTTATCTTCTCCACATATTAGAAATGCAATATTTTTGTGTTCCTCTAATACTATTTTGCAAGCTTGAAGAAAATACAGATGTCCTTTTTTACCAATCTCTCTATTTCTAACTCTTGCAATTATACCAACCAGTTTCTCTCTCTCTTTATGAGTATCTATATCAACATTCAACCTCTCAAAATCAGTTCCATTAATAATATGGATTACTTTGCGTCCAGTTATTTTAATTTCTTGAAGCAGGTCTTTTTTTGTTGCATCAGAAACAGCGATAATCTTTCCTGATATATGCTTCAGGACAAATTTATAAAACCTGGCATTAAAGTTATTAACTCTTTCACCTTCCTGATTCATGTTGATACGGTCATGAATCGTCACAATATGTGGGATTCCCTGGATTAGAGATGCGACTGCGCCCAACAGATCCTCTCTTCTATTGTGTGTGTGAATAATGTGGATGTTGTTCTCACGGATGATTCTCGTTATATTCTTTAATGAGCGGAAACTGAACTTAGATGTAATTTCATTGTATGCTATTTCAAAGCCTTCATTCTTTAATACTGCTCCAAACTCACTATTCTCAGGAACTGCAGTAAGCACGCTGAATTTCTCCTTATCAAGATATTTTATAAGCGCTCTTATATGCTCCTCATTTCCGCCGAATACTCTTGAGTTTGATACCTGAAGTATGTTTATGCGTTGCTTCATTCTATTACGATATCATTTTCTGTAAAATATACACTATCTGCCTTTATAAGTTGAGGAAGTTCCCAAACTTGTTTTGCTTTAGCTTTTTTATTGATAAGTCTTATAAGATAATCAGGCAAATAAGTATTTTCTAAGACGATGTCCTTGATCCGGAATATAAATCTCTTTTCATCTTCTGTTCCAAGCTCACATATCGTCTTGATGTGCAGTTCTTTTATGAATTTTGTCCTGCCCCCTATAATGACATTATTATCCTCAAAATTAACCTGTTGCGCATATATCTTTTTTAATTTCTTTTTCAGAAATTCCCTGAAACAATCTTTAGATATTATTAATTTTGGCTGCTGAGCATTGCCTGATTCCACACTAATAGTAGAATGAAACAGTAGATCATCCATATTAAGTTTGACCTTGCTCCAGTTGAGACGAATCTTTGCATTTATACCGCGTTTCAACCTTAGATTATCAGTCATTATAACTATCTCATCAAAATAGCCATTTCTGAAATTCCGTGATGGATTTATGCGCATGTTTAAATTGACATCAGAAGAGATTCTACTCTTAAATCTATATTCTAATAATTCCTGTATTTTAGATGCATCTAATTCCTTTTTGATATCCTCGATTTCAATATCTTTTCTCAAAACAACCCTATACACACCAAATTGCTCGTCTCCTCTTTTGTATATTTTATGCGCAGAAGCGGCTTGATACCATGCTGTTTTCCAATCCTTCTTCAGCGTATCATTGAGCATGGGTATCATATTCAGGGCATCTTTGTATGCAACGACATAGATGCCGTTATAAAACTTGTCGCGTGTATCTTCCGCGAATTTTTCAATACCTCCGTACAGGAGTGTTTTCATGCGCCATTCTTTACCATAGCAGTAATACCACATCTCCCATGGAACCTCCCGCGTGAAATAAATAATACTATTCGGGAGTACGTTATCCTTTAGATATACAGATACATCACTCATACCATCACTTTTTGAATAAACTGCTCCCATGTCCAATTTCCCGATATTCTTTGTGGAGCAAAGACCTGATAATATTATTACTAAAATAAAACTTGTTCTTATAAACTTGTTTCTCATTACAGGAGGTTTGATAATATAATTCAGGATTCTGGCAAGCACTATGATCATAAAAGGGGATATTAGAAGCAGGTATCTGTCATATACTTTGAATTGAAACACAACAAAAAGAAGTATGTGGGTATATACAAAAAGTGTCAGAATAATATCGGCAATAATCTTAAATTTCCTTCTAAATTTAATATTAAAGAAAAGTCTTATAGAGTTATAAATGAGTAAAGGGATTGACAGGATAAACAGGATATTTAAGGGTATGGAGTTGAACGTAAGTTTTATATACTGCCACCATTGCCTGATTCGCTCAAGGAAACTTCCAAGATCAAGTGTAAACACGCCGCTCTGGTGTGAATATGCCTTTCCCAGCATCCCGAATCTTGGCCTCTGGCATAGAGCAGACCATGCAAAAACCAGCGCTAGGATAATTAGGCAGCCATAGATCCACTTAGAATATTTTTTTAGATACGGTTTTATATTAAAAGCGTTGTTGCTCTTCCAAAAAAGCAATATTGAAAAACATATAAATACTGGAATAGCCATAACAGCAGGTTGTTTCGTGCCAAGCGCCAGGCCAAAAACAATACCTGATAAAAAGGCTTTATCAATGCATAAAAGATAGAAACTCCACAAAATAAAAAACGACATAAGCACATCTATAAATACTGTTGGACCAAATACGATATTGTAAGGAGAGACAGCGAGCAGAAATGATGCCCAGAGAGCAGTTTCTCTATTAAAAAGTCTTATGCAGATAAGATATATTAAGAATATGCCGGCTATACTTCCCATGAGATTCGGAAGTCTGAGAACATTAACATGATTGCCTAAAACTTTAACAAATGGAGCTGTTACATAGAAGAAAACAGGAGGTCTGTCCACATCAGTTGAACGAAAGAGCCAGTCGCCTTTTGTTGCAATATCTAAAATATAGGAGCCGTGCAACCCTTCATCACAATGAAAATCATGAGTTGAAAACACACTCAGCCTGAACGCCACACCAAGCAATATGATTGCAATTAATGGAACATTCCAATCCCTATTGTTCCAGACGTCCCTAAGCTTGCTTATGAATTTTGTATTCATGTCCCAAACACAATCTTTGATTTTTCAATACTAACATGTCTTAGGGGAACTCCTAGAAATAGGCTCTTTAAATTAAATAAAGGATTTAGTTTTTTTGATATCAAAGGCAGTGACCATGAAGGAATTTTTATATTACCAAGTCTTGCATTTACCAGAGTTATCTCTACAGCAGCCCCATCCTTGATATTAAGTGTTCCGCTCATCTGAAAATTAATATCTCTGCCTAATAAATGCGCAGTGCCATCTAATCTCAGATTTTTTCCGGAACCAGTTAGCTGACAAGCGCTTACCTGCTTATTTGTACTTAAAATATGATTTGTAATATCCTCAATAGAGACCTCTGCATATATATTATTGCTCTGCGCAGGTACAAGTTTATGATATAAGAAAAGAGCCTCCGGATTTACGCGGGCATCTTTCCATATAAGCCTTATTAATCCTTTAAATTTCCTGCCAAGTTTTATTCCAGAGGCAGCGCAGATAATATCTCCCAGCTTTCCTTCGTTTAAATCAAGTTTGTTCCCGGATGCCAATGTTATCTGGAACTCTTTGGGATTGCGCCACGTTCTTGCAAATATTGATTTCAGATAAGTTTCAAGTTTTTTAGAATTTTTGTATGAATTAATATTTGCAGAAGCAAGGGTTATAGATGGTTTGAGATTTACTTTATATAATTTGAAATTTAATTTTTTATGTCCATAAGCATTATAAACATTGCTAATTTCATAATACGTCATTTGGGGATTTTTAGTGAATGCATCCTGAACTTTCTTAATCTGACCTGTATGTTCAAGCAGTAAATAAACTCCCTCATCTACACGGTCCCATATCTCCTCTGAGAACTTCCCAATAGGTATATCGTTGCTGAACTCCACTGGTCTAATCTTAAAGCCTTTATCAAAGAAGTAGTAATGTGCGTTTGGCCATAATGACCTGGTATAATAAATGGTTGAAGATTTCTCTGCGTTTGCAGAAAAATATTCTACTGCATTTTGAAACCCGTCTTCATTATCCCATCTTGCACCAAGTTTCAGATTCTTCATGCCGTCCAGTGTTCCTGAAAGAAGATTAATAAGCAAGACAAGTCCCAAACTAAGAGCAAATATTGCTGCCAAAGCAGAGTATTTTGTTTTAGTGAAAAATTGCAAAAGCAGAGATAGATATCTGGCTAACAATATGAATACGAAAGGGATAATAAATATCAGATAATGAGGAGAGAATCCAAACCTGAACAAGCTGAAAGTTCCAAGCATAAGTACGATATATCCAGCCACACATAAGCTTATGATATTCTCAAATCTGTGCTTGTTTTTGAGATTCATAATTTCGTAAGCAATTAATGCAGGAGCACTGATAAGAAAGAACACATTCACTACTGAGCTGTTAGTAAACTTTGAAAATAAACTTAGCCAGTGAAAAAGTCTTGATGTAAATTCTCCAGCCATAATTTTAAAAACTCCACCTGTTGCGTTTACCTGAAATATAATACCAAGCCTTGGATCTTCAAAGAATACTGCCCATATAAGCAGGACTGCAAACACTATAGAGAACCCAAAAATAAGTTTCATTAAAGGCTTCTTTATATAAAAACTAAATTCAGAATGCTTTGTTTGCACCCATTTCATATATCTTAATATTATGAAAAATGCTCCAATAATCGGCATGGCAAGAACGCCGAATTGTTTTGCGCAAAAACACAGGCCAAGAAAAATTCCAGCCCAGAATTCCCTATAGATACACAGAAAATATATAGAGAAAAGAAGCAGGCAGGCAAACAGAGTGTCTTCAAAAACCGTTGACCCGTAAAGTATGTTATACGGAGAAATTGCCATAAGAAAGGCGGCTATTAGTCCGGTGTTTTTATCAAAACATTTGCAGCATATTTGATAAACAAGCCAGATGCTAATCAGGCTTGCAAAGAAATTCGGAAGTCTGGCAGTGTTATCTCCGAATCCGAATATTCTGAAAGATAATGCTGCAAGATAAGGAAGTAAAGGGGGCTTATCAACATCTTCAGCTTGAAAGAACCAGTCTCCTCTAAGAGCAATCTCAGCTCCTCTAAAACTGTATAAGGCTTCATCTCCATGAAAATCTCCTAATCCAAACACACTTATACGCAATAAAGCCCCAAGAATAAGAATTATTATCAGTAATAAATTTTTATTCTGATTCTGGGAGGTTAGTCCGGTAATTAATCTACGAAACGATATTTCAGAAGAGACCAAATTGCTATCACTCCATCTTTTTTCTTTATTTTTTTGCCTTCTTCATATGTGCGAGGATTGTACTTGATCGGCACTTCACAGATTTTATATCCTTTTTTTCTGACTTTTGCAGTGAATTCCGTACAGAACTCAAATCCAAAACATCTTAAATTAATATTATTCAGCACCTCTTTTCTGAACATTTTGTAGCATGTTAATACATCTGTAACGAATGGGAGGTAAAGAATATTTGCTATCAGGCTTACTAATATATTCCCCAGATAATACTGAAAATACATCATCTTGTTTCTGCCCTTGATTCTTGAGCCGTATACAATCACAGCGCCGTTATTTATCTGTTTTAGTAATTTGCAATATTCCTGCGGAGAATACTCCAGATCAGCATCCTGCACAACTATAATGTCTCCATCAACATATTTAAATCCTGTTCTAAGCGCAGCTCCCTTACCCTTATGCTGTTTATGGAAGAAAACCCTGAGATTTGCATATTGAGAAACCAGCTCTTTAAGTATTTCACGTGTTCCATCAGTGGATACATTGTCCACAATTATAATCTCTTTATTAATGTTTAGCGCATCTACTCTTTTTACGATCTCTCTGATAGTATCCTTTTCATTATAGCATGGAATAACAACTGATAGCTTCATAGCCTTTGCTCCCTGCAATGTATCTTATACTTCCAGTACGTCCAGGTCAATATGCTGCCCACAATTACTATCGCCATAAATATCCAGATATATTTGCCCATAAGGGGTAACACAAATGAACTGTGCCATATTCTTTCTATGACAGTTTTGAAAGGAATATGCTCCCTGAATATATACAAATAGTCCCATATATACTGTCCCTCGTATGAGTTACACTGCTTATTATAATATACCAGATTCGCCTTTGTCAGCAAAAAAAGACAGTATGAATATATAGCTGAGAGACCTACAATGGTTTTGGTTAAACGGATTTTTTTATATCTATTCAGGAATGCGCATAAGCCGAGTCCTAAAAATGGAATTGTGCATGTTAAATATCTCTGCGCATAGCATCCACCAGCATTATATTCTGTTCTCAGTCCATAAATAAGAGCTATTAATAAGAAATTAACCAGAGCTATTATACCTGCTAAAGATAACTTTTTATCTCTATGTTTAATAAGAAATGCAAGCCCGATAAAGGAAAGTGTAAAACACGGGAACCACAGCAAAAAGCCGTGATCAACCGAAAACAAAAGGTTTATAACAGGCGGAGGTATTTTTAGTATGCTTATCCACCCATAACCGCCGTATCCTGCCTCAAACCATGAGCCAAACTGCGTATGGCACTGATATATGGAGAGAAAAAACACTACAACCAGAGGAGCTGTATAAATAGCTATATTCTTTATGATTGCTGATATTCTCAATCCTTTATAACAGAGAATAAGCGCAAAAAGATATGGTAAGAATAGCAAGCCATTTACATATCTTGTCCATGCGGAAAGGGCAACACAAAGTCCAAGTGCAAATGTTAAGAACGTACTTTTTCCTCCTTTGGCTATCTTTTTCTGCAATATTATGAACACATAAAAAGACAGCGTGACTAAGAAGGTGCTTCCTGCGTGGCTGAAACCGTTTGTTGCATAATAAAGGAGAGGGCTTGCAAAAAAGCATACAAGTGTTGTAAACAGGCTGATATCTCTTGGGAAATTTAATTCAATAAGAATCTTAAATAGAATTAACATAGCGAGAATTGCATATATGTTGTGAGCAAGGATTACAGACAATATATTCAGGAATTTTCGGGAACTCAGTCCCTTATAAGGTAGTGTGCGTGGGGTATTATTGAAGGAAGGGGGATTGAATTTAATGAATTTTGCCACAACTTGCGAAACTAAATAAAAAGGCGCGTCAAGAAGAGTCATGCCAAGGGGATAACCAGTTACCCATCTTCCTGTTTTCTCGCAGTATTGAGTTCCATTCCCATTCCAGCCATACATATTGTTGCCGAGGTCAAGGTCTCTATCTTCAATAATAGATTCAAGATTTGCAAAATGCCCCCAGCCATCATTTCCACCAAGCCCGTCTTCAAATATGAAACAATGCAGGGCAAGAACAAGTATGAGGAAAACAAGTTCCCACGAAAGGTATTTTCTCTTACTCATCATTCTTTTTGAAGTATACACAATATAAACTCTTTGCACAAACTTGTTTCACGATGTAGAATACATAACTGAATTTTATCATATAAGCAAAACTGAAAGATACAGGAGAAATAAAGAATGGCCAGGGTACTTGTTACAGGAGGTGGAGGATTTATAGGGTCTCATTTAACTGAGAAGCTTGTTGAATTAGGCCATGAAGTAACAGTTATTGACAATCTATCGCATGGAAATCTGGAGAATCTTGAATCAGTTGCTAAAAAGATTAACTTACTTAACGAAGATATTCTTAATCCTGATGTCTTACAAAAGGTTACTGGGGGCAAGGAATACATCTTTCATTTAGCTGCAAACACATCTATAAACAAAAGTCTTGAGAAACCATCATGGAGCGCAGAATTAAATATAATGACTACGATCAGACTGTTGGAGACTGCAGTAAGGCACAAGGTAAGGCGAGTGATATTTTCTTCAAGCGCTTCTGTTTACGGGTATGCTAAAATTCTTCCTGTAAAGGAGACAATGCCGGTAGCTCCTGCATCTCCATATGCTTTAGAAAAAGTAACAGGAGAAAACTATATGAGGTTGTTTGCAGAATTATACGACATCGATACTGTGTCTTTAAGGTATTTTAATGTGTTTGGACCGCGTCAAAATCCTGATCTTCCTCATCCAGGAGGAGTGACTATTGTAATCAATCAAATTCGTAAAACTGGCTCTTCTCAATTGCAGGGTGACGGAATGCAAACGCGGGATATGATTTATGTTGGGAATATAGTAAATGCAAACATTCTTGCAATGGAAAAACAGTCTGATTCAAAAGGGGTTGCATATAATATTTGCACAGGCAAGTCTATATCAATAGCAGAGCTTCATAATAAGATTTCCAAGTTTATGAAAACTGATTCATCCAGAGAATATCTGCCTTTACCAGAGGGGAATATAATAGATTCTAAAGGCGATCCTGCATTGGCTAAAGCTGAGCTGGGTTTTGAAGCAGAAATTGATTTGGATGAAGGACTAAAAAGAACAATTGAGTGGAGCAATGACAAAAATGCTTAAACAAGGGGTTGAAACCCCTTGTTCAATATTCCAGATTTTCTTATTTTCATTCTTGCTATTAGCCAGTACCTGCGGATTTGCTCAATCTAAAATTGTGAGAGTATTGATCTTTAAATCCAGCACTTCGCTCACACTTTCTTCTCAAGGACCTGTTGTTATAAAAGCGGGGGATAATGTCTTGAAAAGAGAAAAGAGATTGGAAGAAATCGTTTTAAAACGCAAAAATAATGCCGTAAGGTTTGGAAGAGACGAATACAAAACATTAGATTTTATATCAAAAGGCTTCCCCATATCAGTGAATAACAGAGCGTATAGAGGGGATATTAGAATAAGTGTTCACCAAAAACAGCTTCTCGTAGTCAATTATGTTGATATAGAGAGCTATTTAAAGAGTGTTGTCCCGTCCGAGATGTTTTCCGCATGGCCTATGGAGGCCTTAAAAGCACAGGCGGTTGTAGCACGCACATATGCGCTTTATCACATGGCTGGCCCGAGCAAAGAGTATGACTTATGTTCAGAGGCAAAATCTCAGATGTATAAAGGTGTATGTTCCGAGAGCAGCAACTCTAATATGGCTGTGTATTTAACAGAAAAAATGTGCCTGTATGACAATAAGAAACTGGTTCCCACTTATTTTCATTCAACATGCGGCGGTAATACGATCAATGCGGACAATATATGGGAAAAGGCGTTGGATTCCATAGAGGGCGTTGATTGCAAGTTCTGTAAGGACTCACCTCATTATAAATGGAAAAAATCAATGGGAAGGAGAAAACTCGGAAAAATTCTGAGCAAAAAAGGGTTCAAGATAGGTAAAATAAAAAAGATAAGACTTGAAAAAGGCAAACCTTATAGGATTTTCATAGAAGATAAATATGGAAAATCGCAAGTATTGAATGTAGCTAAATTTAGAATGCTTGTTGGGTCTGAGATAGTTAGAAGTAGTAATTTTAGAGTTAAAGTCGGATGGTTTAGAGTGAAGTTCAAAGGAAACGGATGGGGCCATTGTGTAGGGTTATGCCAGTGGGGGGCACACGGAATGGCTCTTAAAGGATATAGCTGTGAGCAGATTCTGCAGCATTATTATCCTAACCTTGATCTAAAAAGAATGTTTTAAATGCATATTTCTCTTTTTGATTATTCTCTTCCGGAGAAACTGGTTGCGCAATATCCTGCCTCTCAACGTGACAAATCCAGGTTAATGATTATTAACAGAGAAACTGGAGATATTACTCATAGGTCTTTTTCTAATATAGTTGATTATCTTTCCAAAGATGATTTGTTAGTCATAAACAACACAAAGGTGATACATGCCAGATTGAGAGGGATAAAAGAAGCCACAGGAGCTCGCATAGAAATACTGCTAATCAGAGATTTGGGTAATAATATATGGAATGTACTTGCAAAGCCGTCAAAAAGGCTAAAGATAGGAACAATTATTAATTGCAGTAAGAATCTTTCTGCCGAAGTCATAGAAAAGAATAATGACGGTGTAGTAAGGATTAAGTTCAGTTTCACAGGTAATTTCATGGAAATTATATCTAAAATTGGCCAGGTTCCTCTTCCTCCATATATAAAAAGGGCAAGTATCAAATCCTATGACACCAGAAGATATCAGACAGTTTATGCTAAAGAAGCCGGATCTATTGCTGCGCCAACTGCAGGACTGCATTTTACAAAGAGTTTGTTAAAAAAGATTAAAGAAAAGGGAATTCAAATTGCTGAGGTAACACTTCATGTGAGCGTTGACACATTCAAGCCTGTTACGGAGACAGAAATAGAAAAACACAGGATGCAGTCAGAATACTATGAGATAACAAAAGAGGCATTTTTCACAGTAAAAAAAGCTATACAGGAGCAAAAGAGAATAATAGCAGTTGGAACAACAAGTGTGAGAGTTCTTGAATCAGTGAATTTTGATGCTGATAATCCAAAGAAAAATCTTTCAGCATGGACAGACCTTTTTATATATCCCGGATATAAATTTAAAGTAGTGAACGCTATTATTACAAACTTTCATCTTCCAAAGTCAACGCTATTAATTTTAATACATGCTTTTGCGGGCAGAAAACTTATAACAAAGACATACAAAGAGGCAATTAAAAAGGAGTACAGGTTCTATAGTTATGGAGATGTGACGTTTGTCACATAATAACTTGACAATCAATAGCCAATAACTATAATGCCAGCGATGAATTAAGAAATTGGGAGGAAGCATGAAGCTTGGTGGAAAAACAGCAGTTGTAACTGGTTCAGCTCAGGGTATTGGAAAGGAAATAGCGTGTAGTCTGGCAAAGGAGGGCGCAAATGTTGTAGTTTCCGATATAGATCTTGAACTTGCAGAACAAACAGCAGCCGAGATAAGAAAAATGGGAAGAGAAACGCTGGTTATAAAAGCTGATGTTTCTATGCCAGAGGAAGCTGCAAACATTATAGAAAAAACGATTGACAAATTAGGAAGCCTGGATATACTCATCAACAATGCTGGAATAACCAGGGACAACTTTATTTTACGCATGAAGGATGAGGACTGGGATAAGGTGTTAGCAATAAATCTTAAGGGGACATTTAACTGTATTAAAGCGGCTGCAAAAGTTATGTTAAAGCAAAGAAAAGGCAAAATAGTAAACATGGCATCCATTATAGGATTAATAGGCAATGCTGGGCAGGCGAATTATGCTGCCTCTAAAGCAGGTGTAATTGCCCTAACCAAGTCCGCTGCCAAAGAATTCGGCTCAAGAGGAATAACTGTTAATGCTATAGCACCTGGTTTTATAAGCACAAGAATGACAGAAGTGCTTAAAGAAGATACAAAACAAAAAATGCTGGGCAATATTCCTCTAGGTAGATTTGGCTTACCCACTGATGTTGCAAATCTTGTTTTATTTCTTGTCTCTGATGAAGCAAATTACATCACAGGACAGGTAATTAATGTAGACGGTGGAATGGTAACTTGAAGTTTTCAAAAAAAGGAGGAGATTGAGTATGTCAAGTGAAAAAAGAGTGAAAGAGATTATTGTTGAACAGCTTGGTGTAAAGCCGGAAGAGGTTACTAATGAGGCATCTTTTGTTGATGATTTAGGCGCAGATTCATTAGATACAGTAGAACTTGTTATGGCACTTGAAGAGGAATTTGACATTGAAATACCCGATGAAGATGCAGAAAAGATTGTTACAGTTGTCGATGCGACAAACTACATAGATAAGCACGTCCAATAAGAGCATTTCGGTTATAGTCATGGAGAAAAATAGGGTTGTTATAACAGGTATAGGGGCGGTAACGCCTGTTGGTAATAATCCTGATATTTTTTGGAAAAACATATGCGATGGAAAGAGCGGGGTAGATCGCATCAGCTTGTTTGATCCATCAGATTTTGATAGCAAGATAGCTGGACAGATTAAAGATTTTGATTCTTCTATGTATCTTAGCCAAAAAGATATAAAAAGGATGGATCGTTTTGTGCAATTTGCTGTTGCCTGTAGTAAAATGGCTTTAGAGAATAGTGGATTAGATACAGATAAAGAGGATAAGAGCAGAATAGGTGTTCTTATAGGTTCTGGGATTGGCGGATTAAAGGTAATTGAAGATCAGCACAATGTGCTCTTGCAGAAAGGCCCTTCAAGGGTATCTCCTTTTCTTATTCCGATGTTGATAATAGACATGGCTAGTGGACAAGTTGCAATTCAATTTGGTCTTAAAGGTCCGAATTTTGCGATTGCTACTGCGTGCGCTTCCGGCTCTCATGCAATAGGAGAGGCTTTTAGGATTATTCAAAGAGGAGAAGCAGATATAATGATAGCAGGGGGAACAGAGACTGCAATAACTCCTATTGGTGTTGCCGGCTTCTGTAAGATGAAGGCTCTTTCTACAAGAAATGATAAGCCTGAGAAAGCAAGCAGACCATTTGACAGGGATAGAGATGGTTTTGTAATTGGGGAAGGAGCAGGTATTCTGCTTCTTGAAGATTTGGATCATGCAACAAGGAGAGGTGCATACATTTATGCAGAATTAGCAGGTTTTGGTATGACTGCTGATGCATATCATATAACATCTCCATCTCCTGAGGGTGAGGGAGCTGCGCAAGCAATGAAATTGGCTTTGGACGATGCGACGCTAAATCCTGAAGATATTGATTACATTAATGCACATGGCACTTCAACCCCTTTCAATGACAGATGTGAGACAAAGGCTATTAAAACTGTATTCGGCAAGTATGCAAAAAACATACCTGTGAGTTCAACGAAATCTATGACGGGTCATCTTTTAGGAGCGAGTGGAGGGGTTGAATTGATAACATGTGTCTTAAGCATAAAGCATGGCATTATTACTCCAACTATAAACTATGAAAATCCGGATCCTGAATGTGATCTTGATTATGTGCCTAATACTGCGAGAGAATGCAAGGTTCAATATGCGATGTCAAATTCATTTGGTTTTGGCGGTCATAATTCAGCTTTAGTTGTAAAGAAATTTGAATAATGATGATTTCTAAAATTTCAAGGAGACAATAGTTATGAAAAAACTTTCAATATTCTTATTAATATTTTCAGTAATCTTAACCAGTGTAACTCCTGCATATAGTTGGCCGTGGTCCAGAAATCGTCGTCCGCTTCCGCCCAAAACAGCAACAATCCAAGGCAGAGTAACAAATTCCCTAACAAATCAAGCCATATCCGGCGCAGCAGTCCGAGCAGGCAGTTACAGAGCCAGTACAAATGCAAATGGGCAGTATGTAATAAAAAATATTAATGTATGGTTCTGGGGAAGAATATATAGAGTAAGCGCATCAGCAAATGGATATTACTCAAGTTCTAAATGGATATATGTGAGAGCAGGAAGAACATACACATTAAACTTCAGATTAAGA
Organism: bacterium; assembly: GCA_030652805.1. NCBI lineage: Bacteria > bacterium. The sequence continues at coordinate 39,976 of JAUSPT010000024.1, forward strand.
CCCAAAAAACCGCTAATATTAGTCAAGATAACTTCCCCTGAAGACAATTCATACATAAGCGGGTCAAGCTTAGATGTAAAAGTAGCATGGCAGGGCAGAGCAGGAATAATAGACTTATATTTAGATAATAGTTTAGCTGGAAGCTACAGAACATGGCGCTGGTGGCATAGAACAGGAATTCATACATTTAAAATAGACATTTCAGTTCAACAAGATGGAGAGCACAAGCTCAAAGCAATAGCATACAGATCACACATGAGAAAAGGCTACAAAGCAGAGTCTAAAGAGATAACATTCGTGTTAGATAACACCTCCCCTGTAATTTCAGCTCTATTACCAGAAGATAACGCTTTAATTAACAACAACCAGCCAGAGATCTCAGCAGTGTTGTCGGATGCTACAAGCGGGATTGGCAAAGAGACAATCATATTGAAACTTGATGATGCAGAAGTGACTTCAGCTTATGATGAGGTAACAGGGGAACTAAGTTATACACCAGAAACAGCGCTTGAAGACGGAATTCATACAGTTTCTATTGAGGTAAAGGATAGAGCGGAAAATGAAGCAAGTGCAAGCTCAACATTTAGAGTGGAAACAGACACAACACCGCCAAGCATAACTGATTTATCTCCAAAAGACGCTTCCACAATCTACTACACAACGCCAAAAATCTCAGTAAAATATTCTGATGATAAATCAGGTATAGATAAAACCACAGTAAAGATGTTGGTAAACGCAGTAGATGTAACAGCAAGCAGTATAATTACAGATGAAGGTATTTCGTACAAACCTACAGAAGAACTCACAGAAGGCGGAGTAACAGTAAATATAGAGGTGAAAGACAAGGCAGGGAATCTAGCAACGAAGGAATTTAGTTTTGAGATAAAGATATTGACAGCGGAAGATCTTTTGCAGGCAGTAAAGAATAATCACGACTCAATTACCAGTATGAAGACAGACTATACTGTTGAATCGTTGTTAAATTCAGAGCCTGTTCTTGAGACGCAGTATGTAAGGTGTTTTTACAAAGACCCTTCAAAAACGAAGTTATATACTTATGAAGATTCAGATATGACAAACAAGCTGAGTATATTAATAATGGATGATACAAGCATATACGATGTAGATCCAAACACAGGAGATATAGACGAAGTAAATACTTTTGAAGCAGAGGGGCTTGGAATTGAGTTTGAAGCATACGGTGATACAGAACTGTTTTTTGAATCTCATGACGTAACCAGTGAGACAATAGATGGAATGAGTGGCATAGGAGAAATAACAGCAGTCCCTGAGAATGCCAATGATACCTATTCCAAGATAAAGTTAAAAATAGATTATCCCAAAGAGATTATCGTAGGAATGTCTTTTTATGACAATGATGATGAATATATAAGCGGATTTGAGGTAGTTGAAGCTGTAGAGATTGACGGTATCTGGGTTCCAAAGAAAGTAATTGAAACACCTGCGTTAGAAGGGATGCAGGTTATTCAAACATACAGTAACATTGAAATAAATGTTGATATTCCTAATGACGCATTTGATCCGGGAAAGCAGTTATGAAAAAAATTAGTTTATTACTATTTATACTCACAATATGTTTAGCTGTAACTATACCTTCTTACGCAAAAAGGCTAAAAGGATGTGATTATGTAAGTTATCATAGTCCCTGCTGGATGCCTGATTCAAAACATATCGTGTACATAAAACATATAAGTCATCACAAGTATCGTTATGGCTGGCTGGCTGCGGTGAGCAAGAGCGGAGATTTATGGGTGGGAAACGATTATTATATCTACAAGATGAATGTAGAGACGAAAAAAGAAGAGATAATTAAAAAATATTTTTCAAAGGTAGATCAGATAAAGTCTAAGTATGAGTATTTTGTTGACGAGAACGGAAAAGCAAAGAGATTTCCATATAAAATGGAATCTTTTAAGATAGATTGTTCTAAAGACGGGAAATGGATATGTTTTAATTCGGGGACGTTGCATCTTTTAAGCGCAGACGGAAAGATATTAAAAAAACTGCCTGTAGCTGGTGGCATCCCCAAATTTTCCCCGGATGGCAAAAGAATACTTTACGGTGTTTCTAGTGATGTAAGAACACATGAAGGAAAATATGTATGCAAGAAAGACGATTTAAGACTGATAGATGTAGATGGAGAAAATGACAGATTATTGGTTGAAAATGCTACACATGGCATCTGGCATCCAAGCGGAGAGAAAATAGGATATCACAGAGAAAAAGATAAAATAGATTTCTGGACAGTAAATGTTGATGGAACGAATAAAAAAGCCGAGTTCAAAGCAAATTGTTATCCATGTGATTGGTCGCCTGATGGTGGGTATATAAACACTGTGGGAAGATTTCTCGATATGCAAGGAAAGAGAATGAAGACAGGTTTTAAAAGTATTCCCTCATATGGAAAATTTTCACCTGATGGACTCAAAATGGTTGGAGAAAGTTTAGGCATAACTTTCTCCAAAATTGGAGACGAAAAAGAAACGGTATTGCTTAAAGATTATTCAAAGGAATATTAAATACGGGAGAGAAAGATGAGAAATAAGAGATTTAATTTTCTAATAATATTATTGTGTACGATGTTTTTGTTCACATCTTTTTCAATAGAGGCAGACCAATTATACACAACGGAAACTGCTTGGGAGGATAATCTGGATGTTTACCGTCCTTGTCCTGTATTATTCCTTCACGGTTTTGCAGCAGGTTCGCCGGAAACATGGCAAAAGGTAGTAGATAACCTTAAAACTCATCATTTTGATTTCTATTATAGGGGAGAGAAGTATGGACACAGTTTTGGTAATAAAGTTAGTCCGTATCTAGAATCTATTCAATTCTTCAATGAAGCTGATGAACCGGTGGTAGGCAAGAACAACTCCGTAGATACATACAAAGCGGGAGACTGTTATGTGGACAGAGGCTTGAGGGATATAAATGATCCGGGTGGAGCTAATAAGGTTTACTATTGGCTGCACAAACGTGTTCCAGATGGTGTTAATGACAGATTATCTTTTCTTGATAAGGAATCCACTCCAATAATTGGGACTTATACAGTTGACAGTGAAAAGCCAAAGGTAAACATGATTTGCCACAGTCTGGGAGGATTGTCTGCAAGGCAGTTTTTGAAACAGTATGGGGATGAAAATGTGGCGAAGCTGATAACCGTGGGCACTCCTCATTTAGGCTCTCCTCTTGCTGCAGCGGCGCATGGTGGATATGTGGGAACTCAGCTTATAGCCAAGGCAATTGCATCTACATTCTATATTCCAAGACTATCAAAAATTCTAATTCCAAAGATTGAGGGAGCCTCATTATGGCCGCCAAAGATTAAGATAGGCATCAGAAAATCCACTTTTACTTCCTATGTTTCAGGTATAAAAAACACACGCGTTAATCTTCCTGATTTAGCAGATATTGATATTCAGGGAGACGCAGTAAGCGATTTGGTACCCGGATGTGAATTTTTAAATCAGCTAAATAGTTCTGTTCCTGGCGGTCCGAAATATTACTGCGTTTACGGGCAGTATTCTGCAATTCCATATATTCATATTGGAGTCAATGCGATAGGTGGAGATATGGTAGTTCCTGTAGCCAGCCAGAGAGCCGATGGAGTGGGAATTCCATGGAAGGAAATGAAGAGGATTTATACATATCATTCAAACGAAGGAGCCACTTTAGCGGAGAATGATTGTAAAACTCTTTTAGGATTCCTTGATGATACAGAACCAGTCCTTGACTTAGTCCGAGTTTTAGAATCAAAAGACATAAATCTTTCAACGCTTCCTGAAAGGCCGGAAGGAGATTGGGACAATGAAGACACTGACTGGAGACAGCACTCAGCAGGTGGAAGTGTAATAGAACTGGATATATTGAAATATGGCAAGGTTTACATCGAAGGTAAAGTTGACAACGAATATCTTCCTGCAACAAGTGAAGTAAAGATAGCAGTTTTTAAAAGGGATAAAAATCAATCAGCCACTTATGATGAAGATGAATTAGAATACTGGGGGTATGAATCTGATGATTTTGGCTATGTAACAAAGAAATGGAGTAATCTTGAAGAAGCAAAAGAGACTAGATGTTTAAAGCCTTATGCAAATCAGATACCAGCACCAGCAGGATTCAGATATAAGGTAGAATTTAATTTTAAAGACCCAGATAAACCAGAACCTGGAATATATGAAGCAAAAGTCTTCGTTGAAAACCCAGCAGGCTTGAAATCAGAGGTAAAATCTTTAAAAGTAACGTTTTTTGACAGTAGCACAGGATTAGATTGCGGATATTGGAATGGTAGTTTTGCCTTTATCCATAAAAATGCCTATGAACCGCCTATGATTTATAAACATCCAAATTATGAGCTAATAGATATAGAGTGTCCAGAGTTGTTGCCTTTACGTGGTAATTACTTAAGTGATAAATGGTATTATGATGGTGATAGTTGGAATGAGATCTATGAGCCAGACTGGGGTGAAGGGGATTGGAGTGATAGAGGGACAAGCTCTATACAAACCACAGGTAATGAACCTTATGGTAAAATAACTAAATTAGGTAAAGAGATAAACGTCGATGGCGAAAACAGATATTATTTTAAAGCGCGCATTTGGCTTCTTTCTGGTGGAGTATGGAGTTATACTGACCATATAGGTGGTTATGTTTATGATGGACAGTGCTATGAAGAGGGATGGGCGTACGCTAGTGGAGGAGTACAAGGTGCATGGAAATGGGGCAATGATATATGTTATTTAGCGGCACATGGTACTTCTCATGGTACTTATGCTATGTATTGTAAAAATGGGGTTTATTTAGGTACAAGTTTATTCTCATATCGTGGAATTGGTCTTACAGTTTGTCCCAATTTAGTTTATGCAAGAGCTACTTCTTATTATGCACGGGCTGATTATGGTCTTGCTAGACCAGATGGAATAATAACCTTAGAGAGGATAGGTCATATACCTCCTTATTATGGCTCTTATCACGCTTTGTCTAATGGTTGTTTGCGAATTAAAAGCACTTCTCAACGTCAATATGAGTATTATATTGATGCTGTAAAAAATAGTGGCACTTACTCTTTGCCTCAATATAACGGATATGAGTTTAGCGGCATAAGTTTCTATCGTAACAGTGGGAATGAAGTTATTGCGATAGTAAGTAGTTGGCAACATCCTGATGAAGATATGACAAGAATAATGAGCTTTAATCCCATAACAAATAGCTGGACAGATTATGGAGAAGTTCCGTGGTAAAGAAAATTGGAGGCATAACCCATTACAACGCTAACACTCGCAATGACTTGGCAGGATAGGAATAATTAACCTAAGGAGATAGACATATGGATTTTAGTTTAACAGAAGAACAGCAGATGATGCTTGAGGAAGTTAAGAAAGTTTGTAAAGAAAAAATAGCTCCAAGAGCAGAGGAGGTTGACGAAAAAGGTGAATTCCCGAAAGAGAACATTGATCTTTTGGCCAATATGGATTTACTTGGGCTTGTTATCCCTGAGGAATATGGCGGTCTTGGCATGGGTTTTTTAACATGGGCTCTTGTTGCTGAGGAGATTTCAAAAGCATGTGGAACAACAGGTCTTATTTTTGGAGCTAATTTGCTTTGTGTGTATCCACTGATGACTTTTGGCACAGAAGAGCAAAAGAAAAAATATCTGCCGTCTCTGGCAAAGGATAAGCTCGCAGCGTTTGCTCTCACTGAGCCGGAAGCAGGCTCTGACGCTGGAAACGTCAAGACAACCGCAAAGCTTGAAGGAGATCAATATATAATAAATGGCAGAAAGATCTTTAATACGAATGGTGGAGAAGCAAGCATCTATATTATTATTGCAAGTACACATCCGGCTCAGGGGCCTCGCGGTCTGAGTGCGTTCATAGTCGAGGAAGACACTCCTGGATTTACAATAGGGCAAAAGTTTAACAAGATGGGGTTCAGTGCACTTCCGAATGTAGAACTTGTTTTTGATGATTGTAAGGTGCCAAAAGAAAATCTATTATTAAAAGAAAGACGTGGTTTTCGAGTTGCAATGGAAACATTTGATGCAGGCAGAATCGGAGTTGGCATAGGCGCGCTTGGCATTGCTGAGGCAGCGTTCGAAGCCGCTCTCAAATACGCAAAGGAAAGAGTGCAATTTGGAAAGCCGATAGCCTCTTTTCAGGCGATTCAACATATTTTGGCTGATATGGCAACAGAGATTGAGGCAGTAAAATTGATACTTTATAAATCAGCATGGCTTAAGGACCAGAATCAGCCTTTTGAAAAATATGCTTCAATGGGAAAACTAAAGGCTTCAGAAGTTGCTATGCACGTATCTACAAAAGCTGTGCAGGTTTTTGGCGGATACGGATATATGAAGGAATATCCTGTGCAGAGGTATATGAGAGAAGCCAAACTGTTTGAAATAATAGAAGGCACCTCTGAAATCCAACGCAGTGTTATTGCAAACTTTTTATTAAAGGGACGTTAAATCATGCAGTTCATTGTTTGTATAAAACAAGTTCCTGATACTGAAGAGATAAACAATGTTAAAATAGATTCCCAGACAAACACAATGATTAGAGAAGGGATAAAGAATGTTATAAATCCCTTTGATGAGAACGCAATTGAGGAAGCTCTTAAGTTAAGAGAAAAATATGGAGGCAAGGTCACTGTTATCAGCATGGGGCCTCCACAGGTAGAGGCTGCGCTTAAATCTGCTCTGGCAATGGGTGCAGATGAAGCGATACTTATTTGCGATAGAGCATTTGCTGGTTCAGATACACTTGCTACATCATACACATTGGCTCAAGCCATAAATAAAATAGGGAAGTTTGACATTGTATTATTTGGTAAACAGGCTATAGATGGTGATACTGCCCAGGTTGGACCTGGTGTTGCAGAACAGCTCGGTATAGCGCAAATAACATATGCCCGAAAAATAGAGATTAATGACAATATATTAAGGGCTGAGAGAGCATTAGAGAATTCTTTTGAGGTTGTAGAGGTAAAGCTTCCATGCGCGGTGACAGTTACAAAAGAGATTAATGAACCACGTTATGCTTCGATGAAGGGGCTTCTTATGGCAAGGAAAAAGCAGATTCATGTTTGGAGCGCTGAGGACTTGGATGTTGATAAGGACAAGATAGGGCTGGATGGTTCTCCTACTCAGGTAGTTAAAATATTCACTCCACAGACAAAACATGAAGGTGAAATTCTGGATGGGACATCTTCAGAAGTTGTAGATAAACTTGTTTCAAAATTAACAGAACATAAGCTTTTCTAATCTTTTATCCTCAAACTAACATGTGCCTGTAGCTCAGTTGGATAGAGCGTTGGGTTGCGGACCCAAAGGTCGGAGGTTCAAATCCTCTCAGGCATGCCGCAATGGAGAGATCGCGTAGCCTGGCTTAGCGCGCACGCTTGGAAAGCGTGTAACCTGAAAGGGTTCGAGGGTTCAAATCCCTCTCTCTCCGCCGGTTTCTTTCAGCTTCTTTCATTCACGGTGCCTTTTTCCAAGAAGCATAATATCTCGTAGTCCTTCGATACTTTTAGCATGTAACCAGTCTTTGTCAAAGTTTGCATCTTGAGTAATTTGTGCAATTGCTGATAAAGCGCGCAGATGAAAATTCCTTTCATCACGTGTGCCAACTAATATGAATACAGCATAAACAGGAGTTGACGATTCTATAAAGTTAATGCCAGCTTCACATCTTACTATAACCAGTTCGAATTTGTGCTTGCCGTCAATAATTATATGTGGAATTGCCAATCCTGGCTTTATTACTGTTGTTGAAGTTTTCTCCCGCGCAATTAAAGAATCGAGCACTTGCTTTGCGTCCATGTTTAATCTGCTAGCGAGTTTTTCTGCAATAATTGCGAAGAATTCTTTAAGTGTAACTTGTTTTGTTATATCAATTACTTTGCATCTTTTTACTAATTCGTCAAATCTGTCTTCTATTATTTTGTCCCGTTCTTTTAGAACTTCGCGTAGCTCAGCTCCTAATGAATCACCTGCAATCTCTTTGGCAGTTATACGCTCAACAATATGTATTAGAGCGGACTTGCGCATGGATATCTTGCGAACATAAATCCTATGCCATAAAATACAGGAAAGGATAAAGCTTCCCGTTCCAAGGATTGCTATAGTTCCCATCTTATATATTAGAAACCCATAACAGATGATTCCTGCTATTTGTAACCAGGGATACAATGGCGAGCGGAATGTTGGCTTATAATTCAGAATTTTGCTTTCACGCATAACAATGCATGCTAGGAACGCAAATATAAATAATACGAGCTGCATGGTGGAGGCTACTTTTACAAGATTTTCAAGATTTAGAAAAAGCATCACTATTATCATGAAAATTCCTGTAAATATTATAGAAAAATGTGGTGTGTTAGATCGTTTGTTTATGTTTGCAAGAAATCCTGGCAGAAGATGATCACGACTCATTGCCATAGGAAAACGTGATGCAGCCAGTATACCCGCGTTGGCAGTAGTAATAAAAGCAAGTATTGCAGCGATTGCCATAACCAAGCTGCCAATTTTACCAAATATTTTATATCCCCCAGTTGATATTGGAGTCAGGGAATGCGCCAGTTCATGCTTGTCGAGCAAGCCCACTGTTACAAAAATTGCTAAACCATAAAGAAGCAGTACAACGCAAAATGCCAGTATCATTCCGTACGGGATGTTCTTTGTTGGATTCTTTACCTCTTCTGCAACACTTGCAACCTTTGTCAATCCACAAAACGATATAAAGACCATACCGGCTGCTGCAAACAGCGCGTGCTTGTCAGACAGCATAAAAGGAGTGTATCTGTTGACATCAATAAACATTGTTCCGCGAGATATATATAAAACCAATAAACCGATGAGCAGAATTACAAAGAAAACCTGAAACCTTCCTGTGAATTTAACGCTTGTCAGGTTGAGAATTATAAAAAACACACAGAATCCTACAGCAATGAGTTTAATCTGCCAATCTGTGATATTTGGGTTGATCAATGTTGCAAATACACCAATGCCAACTAATGAGAACGCGCTTTTAAGACTGAGCGAAAACCAACTGGCGAATCCACCCATTGTGCCTGCCGCTGAGCCCATACTTCGCTCAATAAAGAAGTAATCGCCGCCGGCTTTAGGCATAGCTGTAGTCAATTCAGCCTCAGAAAATAACGCTGGTAGAATGAGTATGCCTGCCAGAATATAGACTAGAATCACTGCTGGACCAACTTTAGCATAGATCAGTCCAGGAAGGATAAACAGTCCTGAACTAATCATTGCGCCAGCAGCGATGCAAAATACGTCAATACCCCTCAGTTGGCGGATTAATCTTTTGCCTTGATTATTATGAGACATAATCTGTATATTATACTGCCAAATCTCATAATTGCGAGAACTTTTAGAAAAACGCAAGATATTACAAATTAAGGCAATATAATTTGAGAAATATAGTTATGTTAAAGATACACTCTCTCAAAAAGGAGTATTAACTATGATGACAGATTTAGAAATTGCACAAGCCGCAAAACTTAAACCAATTCAGGAGATTGCCAAAAATATTGGGCTAAAAGATGATGAACTAGAATTGTATGGTAAGTACAAGGCAAAAATTATTCTTGAAGTCCAGGATAGGTTACATACACAATCAAATGGTAAGTATATTGATGTAACAGCCATTACTCCTACTCCTCTTGGTGAAGGAAAAACTGTTACAACTATTGGCCTGAGTATGGCACTCAACAGAATAGGCAAAAAGACAATTACTGCAATAAGACAGCCTTCAATGGGTCCCACATTTGGAATTAAAGGTGGTGCAGCAGGCGGAGGATATTCACAAGTTGTACCTATGGAGGATTTCAATCTTCATCTTACAGGGGATATACACGCTGTAGGAGTAGCTCATAACCTTCTTGCAGCATTTATTGACAACTCTCTTCAGAAAAAGAATCCATTAAATATAGATCCATTTAGTATTACATGGCGCCGTGTTGTTGATATCAGCGATAGAGCTCTGAGAAATATTGTAATAGGCCTGGGCGGCAAGATAGATGGAGTTCCTAGGGAAACCGGTTTTGATATAACTGTAGCTTCAGAAGTTATGGCAATCCTTGCTTTAACAACAGGCTTAAAAGATTTAAGGAAAAGGTTGGGCAGAATAGTAATTGGTTACACGAGAGATGAGGAGCCTGTAACAGCGGAAGATCTTAAATGCGCAGGCGCAATGACTGTTCTGATGAAAGACGCGATAAAGCCAACTTTAATGCAGACATTAGAGAATACGCCTGTGTTTGTGCATGCAGGTCCATTTGCAAATATTGCACACGGCAATAGTTCTATACTGGCTGACAAAATAGGATTAAAACTTGCTGATTATGTAGTAACAGAGAGTGGATTTGGAGCAGATTGCGGAGCAGAAAAATTTCTTAACATCAAATGCCGTTATAGTAAACTAATTCCCGATGCGGCTGTAATAGTATGTACTGTTAGGGCACTTAAGATGCACAGCGGTGATTTTACAGTTGTTGCTGGAAAACCGCTTGATGAGGGATTAATCAAAGAAAATCTGGATGCTATTGAGCGTGGAGCTTGTAATCTGGAGAAACATATTGAAAATATAAAATTGTTTGGAATTCCTGTAGTAGTTGCTGTGAATAGATTCACTACTGATACAGATAAAGAAATAGAATTAATAAGAGAAATAGCTAAAGGGGCTGGCGCGGAAGATGCGGTTGAGAGTACTGTGTGGGCTGAAGGAGGTAAGGGAGGAGAAGAACTTGCAAAGAAAGTTGTTGAAGTTGCAGAGAAACCCAGTAATTTTAAATTTCTATATGATTTAGAACAATCAATAGAAGAGAAGATGACTATCATTGCAAAAAAGATTTACGGAGCTGATGGGATAGATATTTCTCCTGTGGTTAGAAAGAAGATCCGTATGTATGAAAAAAATGGGCTTGATAAACTACCTATCTGTATGGCAAAGACACATCTTTCACTTTCTCATGATCCAAAATTAAAGGGAAGACCAAAAGGTTTCACAGTTCCAATAAAAGACATTAGACTATCTGCAGGAGCAGGTTTTCTTTACCCTCTACTTGGAGACATGCGAACAATGCCAGGACTTCCGACTACCCCTGCTGGTACAAAGGTAGATATTGACAGTACAGGGAAAACTGTTGGATTGTTTTAATAATTTGAAAAAAGGGCTTGTATTTTTTTTAAACTTAATTAGAATTAGATAAACGTTTGAAAAATTAACTTTGGAAGGAGGTGTAGAAATATGTGGAGTTTAATTGGAGGAATAGCTGCTATAGTACTTGGAGCTCTGGGATTAAAAATATGGTGGTTGCTTTTTCTGAAAGGTCTTGCTGCTACTGTTCCAGCAATATTAGTTCTTGGCGGCATAGCTGCTGTTGCTGCTGGTGTCAGTTCTATTAAAGATGATATTGCGGCTAAAAAGGAGAAGGAGGAAGAGAAGGAAAAGCCAGCTGCTGAGGAAGTAAAACCAGAGGAGAAAAAGGAAGAAGAGAAAAGCGAATAAAAATTTTTTATATGGTTAAAGGGACAGAGTAAGTCACAGGACGTGTGATTTATCTGTCCCTTTTATTGTGCTTGACATAGCATGCTGTAATTGATATGTTTCCCCTCGATATGTGTCCTGATTTAGGGTAACTTACTTAATAGCATAGGAAGAAGTAATGCAAATTGGAGATGTTAAAAAGATAAGAAATATCGGCATTATGGCTCATATTGATGCGGGTAAAACGACAACAACAGAAAGAATGCTATTCTTTGCAGGCAGGATACATCGCATAGGCGAAGTTCATGACGGGGCTGCTACAATGGACTGGATGGAACAGGAAAGAGAGAGGGGAATAACAATCACGTCTGCGGCCACAACATGTATCTGGCGTAAGCATCATATTAATATCATTGACACTCCAGGGCATGTAGATTTCACTGCAGAGGTAGAACGAAGTCTAAGGGTTTTAGATGGTGCAGTAGCAATATTTTGCGCAGTTGGCGGTGTAGAGCCGCAAACTGAAACTGTATGGAGGCAGTCGGAAAAATATAAAATTCCCAAGATTGTCTTTATTAATAAAATGGATAGAATTGGAGCAGATTTTTTTGCTGTACTTGAGATGATAGACAAGAAACTTGGAGTTAACTATGTGCCAATTCAGTTGCCTATTGGAAAGGAAGATAATTTTCATGGCATTATAGATATTGTGGAAGAAAAGGCATTTTTCTTCAATCCGGAAGACGCTATGGAAGAGCCGAAAGAACGAGAAATTCCAGAAGACTATGTAAAGATGACGAAGAAATATAGAAATGAGCTAATAGAAAAACTTGCTGACACAGATGACAGTCTCATGAATAAATATATTGAAAATCAGCCCATTACAATAGAGGAAATTAAGAATTCTCTTAACAAAGCAACTATAAAATCCGAGATATTCCCTGTGCTGTGCGGCGCAGCTTTCAAGAACAAGGGAGTCAGGAGGCTTATGGAAGCTGTTGTCGATTACCTGCCAAGTCCAGAAGAGGCCCCCCCTGTAGAAGTTATAGATAGTGATTCAGGAGAAAAGAGCCTGTTCAGTTTCGGAGAAAAAAAGGATTTATTGGGGCTCGCTTTTAAGATTGCTGTTGACCCTCATATTGGAAAACTTGTTTATTGCAGAATATATTCGGGTTCAATAAAACAAGGTGAATATGTTTTCAAGGCAGGGTCATCAAAGAAAGAAAGAATATCCCGTATTGTAAAGATGCACGCTAATAAAAAAGAAGCTGTGAATAGTCTCAGCGCAGGAGATATAGGAGCAATAATCGGGCCAATGAACATTACTACTGGAGATACAATATGTAAACAAAATTCTAATCTTTTTCTCGAGAACATAGAATTTCCAACACCTGTAATTTCAGTGGCAATTGAAGCAAAGAACAAGATTGAGCAAGAGAAACTTTCGGATTCCATAAGAAAATTATCTAATGAGGACCCGACATTTAATTTCTTTTTTAATGAAGAGACATCCCAAACTATTCTTTCTGGTATGGGTGAACTGCATCTTGAGATCCTGGTAGATAGATTAAAGAGGGAGTTTAAAGTGTCTGCGAATGTAGGCAAGCCTAAAGTTGCTTTCAAGGAGACAATAACCAATATTCAGGAAGAAAAATACAAACATCAGAAGCAAACTGGTGGAAGAGGGCAATTTGCAGAAGTACACATAGAACTAATTCCTGCAAAGAGAGGTGAAGGGTTCGAATTTATTAATGATATCAAGCAGGGAGCTATTCCAAGAGAATTTATTCCTGCTGTTGAAAAGGGCTGTATTGAGGCAATGGAAGCAGGAATTTTTGCGGGATATCCTGTAATTGATGTAAAAGTAAGATTATTTGACGGAAGATTTCACGAAGTTGACTCTTCTGAAATAGCTTTTAAGGTAGCCGGGTACTATGCATTCAAAAGTGCGTTTATGAAGGCAGGTCCAAGGCTTGTTGAGCCGATTATGACAGTAGATATATCTACTCCGGAAGAGTATTTTGGTTCAATCATGTCTGATATAACATCAAGAAGAGGTAAGATAATCCTGATAGAAAAAAAGGCTAAGAGCCAGTTAATAAAGGCTGAGGTTCCGCTTATGGAACTTTTCGGTTACGCTACACAGCTGAGATCACTATCACAGGGACGAGCAACAGAGTCTATGCGGTTTGAAAGATATGACAAAGCTCCTCCGCATGTTGTCAGTAAAATAATAGAAGACAATTAAATTAACGGGTCAAGCACGCTTGACCCCTACTAGATATTTGTAGACAGAGCTTCCCTTGTTCTGAATATTTCTTCAAATGCTCTGACTAGTTTCTTTTTATGTCTATAGTCATGAGCGTATATCCTGCAGAGGTAGACTCTGGAAGGCACAAATTCAAATAGCTCCTTTAACGTTTCTTTCTGGACCTTTCCAGACGCAAGCTCGTATAAGAAAATCTGTTTGTCTCCCATAGCCATGGGATTATCAGGCATTGGATCAAGGGCAGGAATATCTATGCGAAAATCTATCTTATCAGGAGAGAGGTTTTCCTTTATTTTCGCTTCCAATCTTTCAACATCTGAATAGAAAATATCTGCATAATTTTCTGTATCCTTTAATCTTTCAAATTTCTCATAAACCATTTTCCACTGCCTTTGTCTCATAAGAATCTTCTCCCATTCTCTGCCAAGCCGGCAGATACTTTGATTTAGGCTGTATTTCCATTTATCTACACTCGCAAACAATGACCATTCTGTAAGATATAAATAATCATTGAGATGATTTATAGGATTTTTATTTTCAAAGACCACTTTCATTGTTTCAGAGAATATATCCTTTAAACACAGATCTATGGACCTTGTAGCTCTGTGGTAATAAACAGCAGAATAAAGACTCAATCTGGCATTAACAAAATTGAGCAATGCTGTCTTCCCAGCTCCATGAAGCGTTAAACCTTTTGATGATATAAATGTATAGTGCAGAATGCGTTCAAGATCAATAATGCCTCTGGAAAAGCCTGTTATATACGAATCTCTTAATACATAGTCAAGATTATCTACAGTATATATTCCACTAAAAAGAGGTAGTAAGAATTTAAGCCACTTTGGGAAAGATGAGCGAGTTCTGTCTTTTTTAGGCTTTTCAATAAGAAAAGATATGTACAAAGGGTCAATAACCTCACCTTTAGCAAAATCTCCGGATGGACTTCTTTTGATTTTCTTTAATAATGAGGCTAGCTTTGCTTTTATTATTGTCTTTGATATTGTCTCATGGGAAACATTAAATTGTTTGAGATAATTGTCATCAAAAAAATGTCCGAATGGTCCATGCCCTATATCATGAAGCAGGCCTGCAAGTCTCATCAGCTCTTCTAGGTAATTACTTGACGGGCAATCCGGACAGACTTTTTTTATTGACGGATATAGATGCAGGGCAAACCTGCCTGCTACATGCATTGTTCCAAGTGAATGCTGAAATCTGCTGTGCTCAGCTGAAGGAAAAACCCAGAATGCGCTTTGAAGTTGATGTATGCGTCTGAGCCGCTGTACCCACGGATTATCAATAATATCACGTTCTGTAATCTCTGTTTTATCTTCCTCAGTTGGAGAAGTAAATTTGATGTAATTATGTATAGGGTCGCTTATTAGATCTATGCCTGAATAAAAAGAATCGTTTTCACCTAGCTCTTTTGTTTCCATTACCTGAGCCTCACATTTTATCAATAGTTACTTTTCTATTAGTATACAAACATTCCTTTGTGTGTCAATAATATCAGATGATCACGGATTTCCCAGTTTTTACCGGGATAATAAACAGGCTGGAATAAACAGGGCTTGAGTATCGTTTAACTGTCGGCTGTCAAGGAAATCTTTTGTAACAACCAATGTATTTTTAGCATTTATCTGACTCATGCCACTTTTCATTGCTCTGGGAACCTTTGCCGATTTAAGCGGTTGATATTTAACTTCAATAGCCATATCCCTGATTAAAAAGTCTATTTCGGTACCACTGTAAGTCCTCCAAAAGGATACGGGGTTGGCTATATCTTGAAGTCCTGCCAGTAGTTGGAATATTACGTTTTCAACCAGATGACCTTTATCTATCCGATCCGATAACGGAAGGAACTGATTAATAAGTGCATTGCGTATGCCTGTATCATAAAAATATGTTTTAGGTGATTTAATAACTCTTTTCTTCACATTAGAAAAATACGGCGGTATCAAGTCAACTACGAATGTAACCGAAAGGATATCCAGATACCTCTGCAGGGTGCGATATGTGATTCCAAGGGGAGTAGTAAGTTCAGAATAGACCGTCAGGCTGCCTATTTGACCGGCCAGAATCTTAATCAACTGAGTAAAAGAGCCCAGATGATCTATATCAAATAGGGTGTGAATATCCTTGCGCAGATAATCATTGATAATACTCTGAAGGCGTTTCTGCTTAATATCTGCTGAATCGGCCATAACCACGGCTGGGTGACCACCGTAAACAGTATATTCTTCAAAAAGCGGTATCAGTCTCTGTAGAAAAGGTTGTATCGCAGGAGGCTCTGGCATCCTTTTCCCAAAGATATTTCGCAAACAAAATTTTTCGGTGAGTTCCGATAACTGATGCTCCTGCCTAAAATTGAGAAATTCTTTGAATGCAAGAGACTGTAGATGAAATTCCTGTTTCCTACCGGGCAGAGTGTCCTTGAATTTTTTCCGTAATCCGGTAGATGAGGAACCCGAAGCGATTATTTTTATTTCAGGGTGGTGGTCAACAAGAAGTTTTACCAGTTGAGATGGATTGTCCAAATACTGAATTTCGTCAATGAACAGATAAAGAATACGTTTTGAATGAAATTTTTTCCCGGCCAGGCGCAAATGTTCTAATAAAGCTGAAACACCGCTATTACAGATTTCCAGGTCGGCAGAAGATTCTAAGTCGAAAAAAGCTATATTTTCAAGATTTGCTATTTTAGTCTTAAGTAAATACTGGGCCAGAAGAAACATAAGGCAGCTTTTTCCCACCTGTCTGGAACCAACGATAATAATAGATTCACGTTCAGACAACCATGGGATAATTTGTTCCATAATATCTCTTTTGTTTAACTTGCGATTGACGACATCTTCAGTTTTTATCATATTAGTGCCTCCATAGACAATTATATCATGGAAAATATTGTTGTCAATGTCAAAAATTTTCTATTAAATAAAAATAATAGATTGTTTTGTAGTAATAAGTTATAATTAAATTTCTAACGAGGTTTAGCTGATGGCTTTGCCTACCAAAGAAAGGATTTGGAAGGGAATTAAAAATGGAAGCAAGAAAAACAGGAATTGATATTTTAGGCAATAAGCCCTGGGGTACACACTTCTGCCAATTTTACCAGACCAAAAATGATTTAATTGATATTCTGGTGCCGTATTTTAAAGCGGGATTAGAAAATAATGAATTTTGCATGTGGGTTACTTCAGAGCCTCTAAATGTTGAAGAAACAAAGGAATCGTTAAGAAAGGCTGTAAAAGACCTGGATAAGTATATCAAAAAAGGTCAGATAGAAATACTTGATTACAGCCAGTGGTATACCAAAGCAGGAAAATTCGAACAGGATAGGGTATTACAGGGCTGGGTCAAAAAGGAGAAGGAAGCCATAAAGAAAGGGTTTGACGGTCTCCGCCTCACAGGCAATACTTTCTGGCTTGAGAAAAAGGACTGGAAGAGTTTTGCTGATTATGAAGAAGTGGTAAACAATGTTATAGGTAAATATAAAATGCTCGCAATCTGCACCTATTCCCTTGAAAAGTGCAATCTATTTAAAGTCCTGGATGTAGTCAAAAACCACCAATTCGCTCTCATACAGCGTGCAGGTAAATGGGAGATTATTGAAAGCGCCGAGCTCAGGAAGGCGGAGGAGGAGCTAAGGGAAAACGAAGAGAAGTATCGAGACTTGTGGGAGAACGTAAATGACCTTATTCAGAGCGTTAAACCAGATGGTACGTTTGTATATGTTAACCGTGCCTGGCGAGAAACTCTTGGGTATAATGAGAAAGAAATCCCAGATCTCTCGTTGTTGGATATCATTCATCCCGACAGTCATGCGCACTGTATGGAGATATTTAAGCGTTTGTTAGCTGGAGAAAAGGTCGAATACATTGAAGCTGCGTTCCTGGCCAAGGATGGCAAGACAATTATGGTCGAGGGAAGCGCAAACTGTCGCTTCGTAGATGGCAAGCCTGTTACTACACGCGCTATTTTCCGTGATGTCACCGAGCGCAAGAAGGTGGAGAAGAGGAAATCGGAATTTCTTTCTCATGTATCCCACGCCTTAAGGACACCCTTGGCTTCGATTAAATCCTTTGTAGAGATTCTCTTAAAGTACAAAGATGTGAATCCGACCGAACAAAGTGAGTTTCTGACTGTAATTAATAATGAAACTGACCGTTTAACTCGCCTGATAAATCAACTTTTAGATTTAGACAAGATAGAACAGGACGAGTTAAAATGGAAATTTGTGTCTTGTGATATCTCGAATATAGTTCAGAACGCAATTAGTGAGCTAGAGCCATTGATACAAGAAAAAAATATTGTAGTTAATATGAATCTTCCTTCTCAGGATTTGATTGTTAATGGAGATAAAGATAGATTAAATGAGGTGTTCATAAATCTAATAGGCAATGCAATTAAATTTACTCCTAGTAAGAGAGAGATTAGGATAACCGTTAAAAATAAAGGGAAAGTTGTCGAAGTCAGTATAGCTGATACAGGTATAGGAATACCCAAGGATGAGTTGACCAATATCTTTGAAAGGTTCAAGAGATTAGATAACTCCATTAATAGAAAGCTAACAGGAACAGGTTTGGGCTTATACATATGCAAGCAAATTATAGAAAAGCATGAAGGTAAGATTTGGGCTGAGAGCCATGGAAGTAAGGGTGCTAAATTTATTTTTGTCTTACCAAAGTATAAAGCTAAGTCAACTAAAAAGAGAATCGAACCCAAAAGAGGTTCATAGAGTAATAGGAGAGATCTATGGCTAAGAGAACAATCTTAGTAGTTGATGATGATCCTAATATCATTCAAGCGGTCTCTTTTGTTTTAAAAAAGGAAGGATATATAGTTACTACAGCTGTTGATGGAAAAGAAGCATTTAAAAAAGCTAAAGAAGAATTACCTCACCTAATTATTCTTGATGTTATGTTACCGAAACTGAGTGGATTTGAGGTCTGTAAACGATTAAAAGCTAATACTCAAACCAGAAAAATTCGTACTATTATGTTGACTGCTAGGAGTGAAGAAAAGGATAAAAGGTTGGGTGAGAAGTTAGGTGTGAATGCTTATATTACTAAACCTTATAATATTGATGAGGTTCTATTTACAGTAAAGAGAGCTATAGAGAAAAAAGAATTACAGAGATCAATTGAAAAAATGAAAAAAGCAGCCTTGGTGGGGTATATGGGAGAGGCGATGTCTCATGAGATATTTAATCCTTTATCTGTTGTTTCTGGCTCCGTCCAACTTTTAATGAGCAGGATTAAAAAAGGCAAAAAGCTAACTACAAAAGAATATGAAGATTTCTTTAAAAATATTACTAAAAATGTAGAAAGGTGCATAGAGATTATAAATATTTTTAGGAAATTTTATGCATCTATAGGCATTGAGATTAAGCCTAGAAATTTAGAAGAAACGTTAAGGGATATATTGGAAGGCAAGATATGATTATGAGTAAAGAGTTTAGCAGAGCTCTGTTTGAGTACAATCCTATTGAAACCGTAGTCGTGGATTTGGAAGGAAGAATAATCGACTTTAATCTGGCAAAAAAGAACTCAGGGGATAGATTGCCCAATATTGGGGATGGGATGTACAAGGATTATGCAGCTCATCATGAGATTGACATGTATGCTGAATTGATAAAATGTATCAGAACAAGTAAGGTAAAAAAGTTTCCTGAGAAAAAATATAAAAAGAGGTTTCTATCCATAACAATAGCTCCCTTTCCCAAAGGGGCAATTATAACATCTCTAGATGTCACCGAGCACAAGAAAGAGACAGAAATAGAGAGGAAAAGAGCTACAGAGGCGAAAAAGGATTATGAACAACTACAAGCCAATAAGGACGATTTGATTCGCTCCGAGAAACTTGCCTTTACCGGCCGCATAGCCGCAAATATTGCTCATGAGATAAGAAATCCCCTGACCAATGTAGCTATGGCAGTCCAGCAGCTTGGGAAAACCATTAAACAGGAAGGACACATTGCTAAACATATGGACATCATTAAAAGAAACACAGAAAGGATTAACTATTTAATTACTGAACTCCTAAATTGTGCCCGCCCGCCAAAACTTAATATACAGCCATGTAATATTCATAAGGTATTAGAAGATATTTTAGAGTCCAACAAGACTAAGATTAGTTCAAAAAATATAAAGATAATTAAAAGGTTTACCTCTGACACATTCATAATAAAGATTGATAAAGAACAAATGCAGCGTGCCTTCTTAAACATAGTCATCAATGCTATTGAAGCTATGCCCAAGAGAGGCAAATTGACCATTATTACAGAGTTTAAGGGAAATCTTTTTGAGGTGAAGGTTCAAGATACAGGTAAAGGCATTCCTGAAGAAGATATTATCAGGATATTTGACCCTTTCTTTAGTTCCAAGTCCGGGGGTGTAGGCTTAGGATTGACTATATGTTATGGGATTATTGTGAGCCATGGCGGTACTATAGAGGTAGAAAGCAAGCCGAAAGAAGGGTCTATCTTTATGGTATCTTTGCCAATTGGGTAAAGATCAAAAGTTAGAAAAAGTAAAATTTTGAGATAAAAAAGGCACAAAGTGACAAAGGCGCAAAAGATGCTCGTTTACATAACGGAGAGTGAATATAAACTCACCCTGACCCTCTCTTGAGTAGAGAGGGAATGTTCCCCTTCTCTGTCAAGAGAAGGGGCGAGGGGATGAGTTGAGTTCACTAAATATTTACGACGACGGAGTGTAATAGTGGAAATAAAATATGATATTAGAAGAGGCGCAGATATATATCGGGCAATTTATGGAGCTCGATTACAGAAATGGATTCTTGCAGGTAAGATAAAGCGAGGAGAAGTAATTGTCTGGCGAAGCGGTCTTTCAGGCTGGCGCAAAGCCGAAGAACTTGAAGAACTGGCGCCATTTTTTGAACAGTGGGAAAAAGAACAATTAAGAGAAACAAAGAGGCAAAAAGAGCAAGTCTTCTTAAGGAAGAAACAGAAGAAGATAAAGAATATTTTGATAATAGACGATGAGAAGGATTTGTGTTCGCTCCTGTCTGACGCCTTAATCCAGAGAAACTACAATGTATCGATTGCAAACACAAAAAGAGAAGCTATGGCTTATCTTAAAAAGAAATCACCTGATTTAGTTCTGTTAGACCTAAAACTACCTGATGGCGATGGAATAAAAATCCTTCCTAGGATCAAAAGGGTAAATCCAGAGACAGTAGTGATTGTAATTTCTGCCTATGGAAGCGAAGAAAGCAGACAAATGGCAAAAAAGGGAGGAGCTTTTACCTTTATAAACAAGCCGTTTACTGAAGAAGATATATTAAGGAGTATAAAAGTACTCTCATAACAGAGGGCAGCATGGAGACGATTCTAATAGTAGATGATGAGAAGGACTTGCGTTTTAATCTTTCCAACATTTTGAAGGACGAAGGTTACAACGCAATCGCTGTGGGAGACGGAAGGAAAGCGCTTAATGCAGTTAAGAAAAATTCTCCCAATTTGGTCCTGCTGGATATGAAGCTTCCTGAAATGGATGGGATGCAGATTCTAGAGAAGATGAAGCTGATTGATAAGGATTTGATTATTATAATGCTTACTGCTTATGGAAATCTAAATGGAGCGGTAAAAGCAATGAAATTAGGGGCATTTGACTATCTTGCCAAGCCTTTTGATAATGAAGAATTAATTCTTGTAATAAAAAGGGCTCTTCGGACCCAATATTTAGCCAAGGAAGTAGAAACTCTAAAAAAACGGGTTGGTGAAAAAATTACAGCAGAAGAGCTAATGGGAGAAAGCCCTCAAATAAAGCAAGTCTTAAAACAGATTAAGATAATTGCTCCGACCAATATGACTGTAATACTTCAAGGTGAAAGCGGAACAGGCAAGGAATTGATTGCTCAGATGATCCATCAGGAAAGTCCGCGAAAAAATGACCCTTTTATTGCTATAGACTGTGGCGCAATTCCCGATACATTGGCTGAGAGTGAACTCTTTGGTCATGAGAAAGGCGCCTTTACAGGAGCTGATGCTCAAAAAGAAGGCAGGTTTGAAGAGGCTAATGGAGGAACTCTGTTTCTGGATGAGATTACAAATCTCTCTTCTACTACGCAGAGAAAACTTCTCAGAGTGATACAGGAAAGAAGGCTTCAGCATATAGGCGGCAAGAGAAGTATAAAAGTTGACGTCAGAATAATCGTGGCTACGAACATTAATCTCTCAGGCGCGGTAAGGCGGGGTAAATTTAGAGAGGACCTCTTCCATAGGTTAAATGAATTTCATATTTCACTTCCCCCGCTTCGGGAAAGAAAAGATGACATCCCCCATTTAGCCATGCGTTTTTTGGGGGGAGGAAATCAGGAATTAAATAAAAAAATAGAAGGGTTTTCTTCTGATGTAATGAAATTGCTTCTGGATTATCCCTGGCCGGGCAATGTTAGAGAATTAAAGAATGTAGTCAGAAAAGCAGTGCTTCTGTGCGATTCCAATCATATCAAACCGGAACACTTTCCATTAGATAATATTGCTTCCACTAAAAAGCTTGAATTTCAGCAGGATTTGGATAAAGGAGTCTCCCTCAAAGAGATAACTAAAAAAGCGACAGGACAGATAGAAAAGGAAGCTATTGAGCAAGCACTGGCAAAAGCCGGCGGCAATAAAAGTAAAACCGCCAAAATCCTCAAAATAGACCGCATGACCCTCTATTCTAAGATGAAGGAATATCAGATACGTAGACTGTAAATCGTATATCGTATACAGCACACGGCTAACGAAATACGGACGACGAAATACGAAATACAGCATGCAAAGCGCTGTAGAATAGAGTCTACACTATATAAAGGAACACGTAGGGTTGTTGTAAAATAAATTCTACACAGATGTAGAAACAACTCTACGCTTTTTGCCTTTAAATTTCCTCTGCTTTTAAGCTCCTCAGAATTCTTTCAAAAGATATTTTTAAAAAAGAGGATACGCAAGCCGAAATTTTTTTTAGCAGATACTTTGGC
Source organism: bacterium (assembly GCA_030652805.1). Classification (NCBI taxonomy): domain Bacteria; species bacterium. The sequence continues at coordinate 62,755 of JAUSPT010000024.1, forward strand.
ACGGAATTTGCTTTTACAATACAGATGGTCGCAGATGAAAAATCGCAGATGGGTACAGATGTTCAATCTGCGCTGGTCTGTGAAAATAATCTGCGCTAATCTGTGAAAGAGGGGAGGTGGAAAAAATGGCAGTAGAAAAAGCAATCGGTTCATCTAGTTTGGTTGAGGTTATTGACAGAATCCTTGACAAGGGTGTTGTGGTTGATGCATGGGTTAGAATTTCTTTAGTTGGTATTGAATTACTCGCTATTGAAGCAAGAGTCGTAGTCGCATCAGTCGAGACATACCTGAAGTATGCTGAAGCAATTGGTCTAACCGCAACAGCAGCTTAAGTATAGTTTAAAAAAAGGATTCTTGCCGAGCCACCCTTTTGAGCGCAGATTGGCGCAGATGTAAAAGACAGATGCACACAGAGAAATCTGTGATAATCAGCGTAAAAAAATCAGTGTTAATCTGTGGTTTAAACAGCATGGTTCGCCAAGAGATTCCTTTTTCCGTTCTGAGAAAAAAGGGGTAAAATTATGGGAAGTGCCGAGGAAATGAAGAATTTGGCGCAAGGAATTGTTTCTTCTTATCAGGCCAGAGTTTCTGAAGTAGCCACGGTCATGGACAATGCTCACCAAATTCTTGAAGATTTTAAGCTCAAAAGAAGTGAGATGAGCAGTCAACTTAGAGAAACCCTTGCCAATGGAGAGTCTCTCAGAAAAAAGGATTTTGATAATATGATGAAAGGCATCCTTTCCCATCAAGAAGAAAGAGAAAAAGAGGTAAAAGATTTATTAAAGACTTTTTTTGAAGAACAAAAAGAAATAGCTGAAGCCATTAGGAAGAATTTGGCCGAAGGCGAAAGCGTGAGAATAAGTGATTTTAAAAAGATGCTCCAGGATATTCAGGCAAGGCAGAAACTCAGGGAAAATGAAGTAAGAACGACCCTAAAGGAATTTCAGGAAGGACATAGGGAGATGGCTGAGTCTTTGCACAGCCTTTTAAATAAAGAAGAGTCCTTACGGATTGAGGACTTTAAAGAGATGCTAAAAGATATTCGTTCAAGACAGATAGAGCGGAAAAAAGAAGTCAGAACCAAACTTGATGAATTCAGGAAAGAACATCAAAATATGACTTCCGAATGGAATAAACTAACCGGTCTTATGGCCGAGAAAAGAGCCAGCAAGCTGAGAGGAGGTGAGAGAGAGGAAAAGTTGGAAGTTGCCAGGGTTTAATTTTGGATCCTGGGTAAGTAACCTGATGTATGGGAACTAAGAAACTAGAAGTTTAAGAGGAGGAATAAAGATGGGAATAGCAAGTGATATCAAAGCACTGGGTGAGGACATTGTTGCCTCTTATGATACGCGAGTAAGGGCGATAGGTGTGCTTGTCAAGGACGTCGACAAAATGCTTAAGGGTCTTCATACGGATCATAAGAGTATGGCTGCCAATCTTAAAGCTGGCCTTAACAAGGGAGAAGAAGATAGGCTCAATGCCTTTAAGCCAATGATAGCAGAAATTCAGAAGCGGACAAAGGAAATAGAAGTCTATGTTAAAACTCTGCTCAAAAAGTTTCACAGCGAGCATATGGAAATGTCTGCCAATCTTAATGCCTCTCTTGCAAAAGGAGAAGAGGATCGACTTAAGGACTTTAGAGCAATGATGGCTGATGTTAAGAAGTTTGTAGCGGATATGGTTGATACGACTGCGAAACTGATGAAGCAAATTCAGGCTGAACAGAAAGATAGAAATAAAGGAGTAGCTGATCTCCTTGCAAAGTTTGCGCAAGACCATGCATCTATGGCAGATGAGCTTAGAAAAAGCCTTGCAAAAGGAGAAACAAACAGGCTTGAAGACTTCAAAAAGATGATAGATAGTATCCAAAAATATGTGGCTGATGTAATTAGTGCGACTAAGCAGCTAATTAGCGAAATTCAAGCAAGGCAGGATGAGAGAAACAAAGAGGTTCTTGCTCTCTTACAGGCATTCCAGGCCGAAAGAGAAAAGATGGCTGCTAACTGGCAGGCTCTGGCTGCAACAATGGAGAAGAGAAGAGGCGGTAAGCCGATTCCAGTTAAAGTAGAAGCCAGGCAGGAAGTAAAGACTGTTGAAGAGGCAGTGAAAGAAAAACCCAAAGCTAAACCTAAGGCTGGGCCTAAACCCAAAACACCTGAAGGTCAGATATTAGCTTTGCTTAGGGAGCATGCTGAAGGCATGAGCTTGCCGAATTTAGGAAATGAAGCAGGCTGCCACTTTATAAAGCTGACCAGTCCAATGAGAGGTCTGCTGGATAAAGGCAAAGTTAGAAAAGAAGATAATCTTTACTTTATTGCTTAGTGAATGGAGGTGAAAGATGAGCGAGATAAAATGTGCTTTCTGCAAAGGCACGGGCAAGGATCCATTTGATCTTCTATCCGAGCTTGCTGTCTGCCAGGTTTGCGGAGGCAGGGGTAAAGTTGAGGTAAAAGAGCCGGCAATCAAGTGTGTCTTTTGTAGCAGCACCGGTATCTATCCTCGTAGTCGAGTTACCTGCACTGTATGTAATGGCAAAGGAATGGTTGCGGTTAAAGGCGCGACTGACGAGTGCCCTAAGTGCAAAGGCACAGGCAGAGCAATAGATAGCGGACTTCCCTGCATTAAATGTGGAGGCAAAGGGGTCGTTTCAAAAAAATGACTGAATTAAACTCCTCCAGGGAAGACTTTCTTAGAAAAAGAAAGGAAGCGTTAGATAAGTTGAGTTCCTGCCGGGAAGGTTTTAGAAGGAAGGAGAAGAGAATAAAAGCGGATTTGGCAGAGGCGGGCAAGACTTGGGAGAAAGTGAGCCAAAAGTTCAAGTGGTGGCAGTCTCTGCCCTAGAGGAAAAGAAAACAAAAATCAAAAAAGGAGGTAAGATAAGATGGCAGCTGTTGAGGAGATGACCACAGTACTTGAACCAAGTCCTTTATCAGACTTTGTGGAAACAAAGTATGTGAAGGATGTCACTAATCGGACACTTTCCTATATTAAGGCCGGTTTTCCGGTCCATTTTCGAGGTCCTTCAGGGACAGGAAAGACCACTCTGGCTATGCATGTAGCCAGTAAGGTTAAAAGGCCGGTGGTAATGATTCACGGGGATGAAGAGTTTACAACCTCTGATTTGGTGGGTGGTGAACATGGCTACAGGTTTAGAAAGGTTGTAGACAGATTTGTCTCCAGGGTGTTGAAAGTGGAAGAAGATATGGTAAAGCGCTGGGTGGATAACCGTTTAACGGTTGCCTGTAAGTATGGTTTTACCCTTATCTATGATGAATTCACACGTTCCCGTCCTGAGGCAAACAATATTCTTCTCTCTATTTTGCAGGAGAAGATGATGGATCTGCCAGTGGGAAGAGGCGGAGAAGAACCGTATTTAAAGGTTGACCCTGATTTTACCGCTATTTTCACATCAAACCCTGAGGAATATGCCGGAGTTCATCGGAGTCAGGACGCTCTTAGGGACAGAATGATAACCATGGATTTGGACCATTTTGATTATGATACGGAAATAGGTATTACCAGGGCAAAATCCAAACTCTCTAAACAAGATTCTGAGAGGATAGTTAATATTGTAAGAGGATTGAGGGAATCAGGAAAGTGTGAGTATGCACCAACCGTACGCGGCTGTATTATGATTGCTAAGACGCTTAAAGTTCTGGGCACTGCTCCTGCTAAGAGTAATGGTTCCTTCAGCGCGATGTGTCAGGACATATTGGCTTCTGAGACCAGTAGAGTTGGCTCAAAGACGAATCAGGACAGGGTAAAGGGGATAGTTAAGGAGTTGGTTAAGAAATATAGTTAAAAGACAGAGGGCAGAAGGCAGAAAGCAGAAAAATCTGCTCTCAGAAATCTGGTTTCTGAATAAGAGAGGAGAAAGAAAATGACACTGATGAGGACGTTTTCTAAAGTGGAAAAAGATGGGAAGATAAAACTTCCCGGTAATATTCAGCGAGCAGCAGGTCTTAAAGAAGGCCAGTTGATTGAGCTGAAGATTGTAGGAGCAAGCAGGAAGAAGAATATCTTGCTCTCGGCTAAAGATAGCGCAAGATAGGTCTGTAAGTTTCTCACATTATAAGGGAGAGAACAATGAAGGATGTTAATAGTCTGCCGGGACTCCATAAGTTGAGGACTATGTTTAGTGCCAAGAAGAGGTCCATACCAAAGGTTCAAAGCTCGGGTTATTTAGATTTGTATATGCTCGGGAAAGAGAAAGAGAGACTCCTGAAGGAAGATGAGAGGCTGGATATGAGAAAAGACACTCTCAAGAAGCGCCTGGAGGAGATAGACCTGGAGATGAATCAACTACAGGAGGTCTCGAAAAGCGGGATTAAATCTGCTCCGGACATAGGTTTTTCAGGAGGCACTTTCACGCAGAAAAATGGAGTCAAAAAAGAGTGGAAAAAGATGTCTTTAAATTATTAACAACTGCATAGGTGGTTGAGAATGAATTGGAACACATTTGACTTTAAAAGCGGGAAAAGCGGAAGAACCAGGTCAGGACGAAGGATAGGTGAGATTTTGGAAGGGGATAAGTTTAGATGTTCATTATGCAGAGGCACAGGGATATTACCCCGAACCAAGGGCACAAGATGTCATGTATGTAAAGGCTCAGGCATAGTTTCCTTAACCGGACCGGCAGTAGTATGCGCTTACTGCAAAGGCAGAGGCGATTATCCGCCGAGGACAAGTCTTACCTGTACGGTTTGCGGAGGGAAGGGTTTAGTTAGCATTACCAAACCCATTGAAATATGCGAACATTGCCGGGGAACCGGTGCTGAGCCGGGCAATAAACTACCTTGCTTAAAATGCAAAGGTAAGGGTGTGATTACAAAATAGAAATCGGGAGAGAGACTATGAAAATAGAAGAAGTAGAGAAGGCGATCACAGATTTCTTTAAGAGCAGTCTTGGTGGAAAGGCAAAAGTAATAAAGATAGTAAAATCTCAGGATGGCTGGACAGGTGAGGCAGAGATTTATGAGGAGAGTTCATTTATTAAATCTTTAGGACTATCTACCAGAGTTCAGGATAGGAATATTTACGGGATTAAATTGACTGATGCCTTGGAAGTGGTCTCTTACGCGCGAAAAGAGGGATCTGTAAAAGAGGAATAAAAATAAGGAGCAATTATGACTAATAAAATGGCTCATGCTACTGAGGCGACGAATCTTGCGGATATTTTAGAAAGGGTTCTGGATAAGGGGATAGTTATTGCCGGGGATATTAAGATCCAAATTGCCGACATTGATCTTCTCACTATCAAAATAAGGCTGTTGGTTGCCTCTGTGGATAAGGCAATGGAGATGGGGATAAATTGGTGGCAGCAGGATTCTTATCTTTCTTCTGAAGCAAAAGAGAAAGAAATAGAGAACGAAAATAAATCCTTAAAAAAGAGATTAGAACGGTTAGAAGCGAAGATAAAATAAAGAAATGACCAGTATGGAGCGTGAGACTTTAGATGTTATTGCTGAAAATGAGGAGAGAGTCCATTATTACTTAATAGCTCAGGAATTAAAGGTAAGCGCTCATTATGCCTATGTGATTTGCAAAGGGCTTGAGAGAGACAAATATGTTGATTTTGATACATTTAAAGGAGTATGCAGCTTAACAGAAAAAGGTAAAGAAACAGTGGAAGAGAATTGGCTTTTTAAACTTAAGCAGCAAAAGCAGAATATTCAGAAGAGAAGAAAAGAAAATAAGGGAAAAATTTCTAAGAATGTTGAGGTTGTAAATTATTAAGACGTGAGTATAACAGCTACAGAATTAGAAATACTAAGAATTATAAAAAAGAAAAACGGTTTAATATCTATGAAAGAGTTAAGCAGTAAAGCAGGGTTTGAGATAGGCTATACCTACATGTTGTGCAAGTCCCTGGAAAAGCAGGATTGTATTGGGTTTTTTACCCATTCATCTTGTAGAATAACTGCAACAGGCAAAGGTCTGATAAGCGAATAGGAGGTCGAAATGAGCTGGCAAACAATGGAGTGGAATAAACAAAAGATCGGGCGCAGAGGAGAGATTTTAACCAGGGATGTCTACAGATGCGGTTTTTGTAGAGGCACAGGTCTCCTTTCTTCTAAAAAGGGGATAAAATGTCCTGTTTGTTTAGGTAATGGAGAGGCAAAGGTTTCATCTCCGGCTGTAATTTGCGCTTATTGCAATGGAACGGGAAAAAGACATCCTCGAACTACCCTCACCTGTACTGTTTGCCGAGGAAAGGGTGTTGTGAGCGTGGGAACTTCTGATATTGAAGCTTGTCCTACTTGCAAAGGAATAGGCAGGGAACGCGGCAGGACTCTTCCCTGTTTAACCTGCAAAGGGACAGGCGTTATTCCTAAAAAGAAGAGATAATATTTTAGTATTAAATGTACAGGGAGAAAAAAATGGCTAAAGAAAAGAAAAAAAATGAAGAAGCGGTAGGTTTTGATTTTGGCATTGGTGGGCTGTTTAAAGGTATTGAGAAATTAGTTGACCTGGCAGCAGATTTAAAAGAGGCCGGAGGGGAGATTAAGAAAGAAGGCGAAATAGACCTGAGCCATCTTAAGAAAGGGATGAAGGGAGTATTTGGATTTTCTGTAAAAAGCGCGGTGGGAGGAAAACCAACAGTTGAGACATTCGGCCACAAAATTAAGAAGACCCCTGAAGGTCCCACGGTTGAAGAAGAGAGAGAGCCTATCATAGATGTATTTGATGAAAAAGAAGAGATCCGAGTCTATGCTGAGATGCCGGGGGTAAATGACGAGTCTATATCGGTTGATTTAAAAGGGGATATATTAGAAATAACAGCTGTAAGTAAGGATAGAAAATACCGCAAGGAAATTTTGCTTCCTGCTAAAGTTGAATCTAAAACTTTAGAGAGGAGTTTTAAAAACGGTATCTTAGAAATAAAAATAAAGAAATGATATATGGCATTAACAGGATTAAGAGAAGATGCGTTAAAACTGGTTTTATTTGGAGGGAAGGGCGGCGTAGGAAAGACAACCTGTGCATCAAGCACAGGCTTTTATTTAGCAAAGAATTTCAGGACATTGCTTTTTTCAACAGACCCGGCACATTCGCTCTCTGATAGTTTAGAGCAGGACATTGGCAGTAACATAATAGAGGTGAAAGGGACAAAAAACTTGAGTGCTTTTGAAGTAAGCGCAGAAAAAGCTCTTTCTAGATTCAAGATAGAACATGAAGACCAGATAAAAAAGATTTTGGATACCTCTACCTATTTAGATGAGGAAGACATTGATTCCATCTTTGATTTGCCTATTCCCGGGATGGATGAAGTGATGGGGTTCAAGACAATTGTTGATTTAATAGAGGAAGCTAAGTTTGACAAGTACATTGTAGATACCGCGCCTAGCGGTCATGCGATGAGACTTCTGACTTTACCTGACCTGCTGGATGACTGGGTCAAGGTTATGGCAAAGATGAGATGGAAGTATAGATATATGGTGGAAAGATTTGGCGGAAGATATAATCCTGACGAAGGCGATGATTTCTTATTAACTATGAAAAAGACCGTAAAGAGAATAGAAAATCTTCTTAAGGATCAAAAAAGGTGTGAATTTATAGCAGTTACCATTCCGGAAGATATGGCAATTTTAGAAACCGGGAGAATGATAAATAATTTGAACGACTATGGCATAAAAGTGAGGCAATTAGTAATAAATAATGTTGTAGAATCGCAGGATTGCGGATTTTGTAGAGAAAGAAGAAAAGGGCAGGAGAAACATATAAACAGGATAATGAAAAAGTTTGATGACTTAAAAATAACAATTGTCCCTTTGCAATCAAGGGAGGTTAAAGGTATAGATACCTTGAATAATTTTAAAGAGATGCTATTTCAATAATGGGAAAAAAGAACTCAGCTCTTACACTTAAAGTAAAAGAAGCTCTGCCAAAGGATGCAGGAAGGGCTATCGCCAGGATTGACCCGGAAGATATGAAAACTCTTGGAATAGAAGTGGGCGAGGTTGTAGAGATTGACGGTAAAAGAAAAACTCCTGTCAAAGCAATGCCATCTTACGTAGAAGATAGAGGGAAAAAGACTATTCAAATGGATGGAATATCCAGAGAGAATGCGCAGATTGGACTGGATGAAAAGGTAAAGATCAGCAAGATTGACTATAAGTCTGCTAACAAAATCACACTCTCGCCTCTAACTGCATCAAGTCTGCTTCAAAGAGATAAAGATACCAGATATATCGGGTCGCTTATGGAGGGGCTTCCTGTAACCAGCGGCGATAGGATTAGAGCTACGCTTTTTGGCTCAAGATCCTGCGATTTTAAGGTGCTGGATACTATTCCTGCGGGTGTAGTTTTAATAAACCAGACTACTTCAATAAAGATGAAGACAAAGGGAGCAGAAAAAGAGAGGTCAGCCAAAGTTTCATATGAAGATATTGGCGGGCTTGATAAGCCAATCCAAAGAATCAGGGAGATGATAGAGCTTCCTTTAAAATATCCTCAAGTATTTGAAAGATTAGGAATTGATCCGCCGAAAGGCGTTTTTCTCCATGGTCCTCCGGGTTGTGGAAAAACCTTAATCGCTCGGGCCGTGGCTAATGAAACAGATGCTTATTTTACCAGCATAAGCGGACCGGAAATTATGGGGAAGTTTTATGGGGAGAGCGAAGCTCGCCTCCGTTCCATATTTGAAGATGCTCAGGCACATGCGCCTGCTATCATATTTTTGGATGAGATTGAATCTATTGCTCCAAAAAGAGAAGATATGGGCGCTGAAAAACAGGTTGAGCGAAGAGTAGTAGCTCAGCTTCTGGCTCTGATGGATGGATTAGAATCAAGGGGACATGTTGTTGTTATAGCTGCAACCAATTTGCCTAATACAGTTGATCCGGCTTTGAGACGGCCAGGCCGTTTTGACAGAGAATTATCTATCCCTATTCCGGATAAAAATGGGCGATTAGAAATTTTACAGATACATACAAGAGGAATGCCTTTGGCAGAAGATGTGAGTTTAGAGAGATTAGCTGAGATTACTCATGGATTTGTGGGCGCGGATTTAGAATCATTAGCAAGAGAAGCAGCAATGTCAGCGTTAAGAAAGATTTTGCCTAAGATAGATTTTGAATTAGCGGAGATACCTTATGAGACTCTTTTAGAATTGCAGGTTACTATGGACAATTTTTTGGAGGCATTGAAAGAAATAGAGCCTTCTGCTATCCGCGAGGTATTTGTTGAGATTCCTGATGTCCGGTGGGATGAGGTTGGTGGATTAGATGAAATAAAGAAGTCTTTAATTGAAGCCGTGGAATGGCCTCTTAAATACAGCAGATTATTTGAGCACGTCAAAACAGAGCCGCCTACAGGCATTTTGCTCTCCGGTTCTCCGGGTACGGGAAAGACTTTGGTAGCCAAAGCATTAGCTACTGAGAGCGGGGTTAATTTTATTTCTGTTAAAGGCCCTGAGATTATAAGTAAGTATGTGGGTGAGTCAGAACGCGCTGTCCGTGAGATATTTAAAAAGGCAAGAATGGCTGCTCCATGTATTTTATTCCTGGATGAAATAGACAGTCTGGTTCCTACACGCGGAAGCGCTGGAGGGGATTCACAGGTAACCGAGAGAGTGATCAGCCAATTTCTTACCGAACTTGGAGGGATAGAGAGATTAAAGGGCGTAGTAGTGATTGGTGCGACCAATAGATTAGATATGATAGACACCGCAGTATCAAGGGCGGGAAGGTTTGATATCCATTTAAACTTTCCATTACCTGATAAAAAGACAAGACTCAGAATTTTTGAAATTCATGCTAAAGACAAACCATTAGATAAAGATGTAAATTTAGAAAAATTAGCAGATCAAATAGAAGAATATTCCGGAGCAGATATTGAAGCTGTTTGCCGTCGCGCGTCTATGCTTGCTATAAGAGGATATATAGAAAATCAAAAGGCAAAAAGCAAAGATCAAAAATTAGAACTCAAGATATCAAAGAGCAATTTTGAAGAAGCTATTAGTTTACTAAAAGAACAGAAGAACGAAATAAAGGGGGGTGGTTAAAATGGCAGGGATTATTGAGAAAATTAAAAACTTTTTTAGCAGCATGTGTATATGCAAAGTTAAGAAGGAAAAAGAAGAACCTAAACTGCAACAGGAAGAGCCTAAGGTAGAGGAAAAACCTGAAGAACAAAAATAATAAACAAGGTGTAAAATGGCTGAAATTGGAAAATATATTTATGGAATTATAAGTTCTAATACGAACTTCCGCCTTTTTATCTCGGAGGATAGCATACATGCGATTCCTTATCAGGATATCTCGGCTGTAGTAGGAGACTCTGAGATAATCGATTACACCTGTATATCTAAAGGTGATGTGGCGAAAATGCTGGTCAGGCATCAAAAGGTTATTGAAGGCGTTATGAGTTCAGGGCTTACAATTATTCCTATGAAATTAGGTACATTCGCTGTTTCGGAAATTGAGGTCAAAGATATTTTGGATAGAGGATATAACCTCATTAAGGAGATTATGGAGAAGACGGGCGATAAAATAGAGATTGATATAGTCGCCACATGGAGTGATTTTCCTTCAATTCTTAAAGAGGTTGGGGAAGAGAGAGAAATTAAAGAATTCAAAGAAAGGCTTTTAGCTAGTCCAAAAGAGATAACCATAACTGAGCAAATGAAAGTAGGGCTTATGGTTAAGAAAGCATTGGATACAAGAAAAGAAAAATATGCTGAAAAGATAAAGAATGCACTGGAAACTCTAAGCCAGGATCTAAAGTTGCATGAACTCATGGACGATAATATGGTTGCTAATATAGCCTTTTTGATAAATAAAACCCGGCAAATAGAATTTGATAAAAAGATAGAAGACCTAAACACTGAATTTCACGATGAGTTAAATTTTAGATGTATAGGTCCGCTTCCGCCTTATAGTTTCTATACGCTTGAGATAAAAAAGATGAAATTTGACGAGATTGATTGGGCAAAAAAGAAGTTGAGGTTAAATGATTTTGCAGGTAAAGATGAAATTAAGAAAGCTTATCGAAGAGTAGCCGCCTCTTCCCATCCTGATAGAAATCCGGATATACCGGCTAAAATTTTTGATGATGTAAACAAAGCTAATAAGATACTTATTGATTATTGCAAAGCTCGTGAACAAGCAGGCGAGGAAGAATTTGAAAAGAACGCAATATTGATCAAAGTGAGGGAGTAATAGGAATATGGAGAAAGAAGGTAAATATATCTATTGTATTATCGCAACATCGCAGGAGAGGAACTTTGGGTCAATAGGAATAGGTGGCAGGGGCGATGAGGTATTAACCATTGGCTATAATGATCTGAGCATGGTTGTAAGCAGTCATCCAATGACTAAATTTACTGTTAATCGCGAGAATATGCTGGCTCATGAGAAGGTAATTGAAGAAGTGATGAAGGAATTTGATAGTGTTCTTCCAGTCAGATTTGGCACAGTTGCCTCTAATGCCGATGAGATAAGAAATCTTCTGGATAAAAGATATAGAGAATTTAAGGACTCATTAAGAAATATGGATCATAAAATAGAATTAGGGGTTAAAGGGATATGGAAGAATATGGATATCATCTTCAAGGAGATTTCAGAAGAGAACAGAGAGATTAAGAAGGCAAAAGTGAAAATTCAAAACGGCAAAGGGAAAAAGAATATACAATCTAAGATGGAGGTTGGTAAAGAGGTTTTTGAAGCTCTGCAAAAGAAAAAAGAGAAAGAGGCAGAGAAGATAGTAGATGCCTTAAGAAGAACATCCTTTGACCATAAACTTAATGAGACTATTACTGATGAGATGTTTATGAATGCAGCCTTTTTGGTGGATAAAGGGAGAGAGAAAGAATTTGATAACATAATGGGTGATTTAAGTGAAGAATATAAGGATAGAGTAAAGTTTATGTATGTAGGTCCTTTACCTGTTTTTAATTTTGTGAGCATTGCAATTTATCCTGAAGAATGGGAGAAATAAGATGGAAACGGCTGTAAAACGAGGTAAATATATATATTGCGTAATTGAGTCAAATCAAGCCCAATCATTCGGTTCGCCGGGAGTTGGCGGAAGAGGGGACGAATTGCATACTATTTGCTTTAACGATATAGCAGTTGTAGTGAGCAATTCTCCAATAATAAAATACCCGGTATCAAGGGAGAATACACTTGCTCATGAAAAGGCAATTGAGGAAGTGATGGAAAAATATGTAGTTTTGCCGGTAAGATTTTGTACAATTGCTGAAGACGAGAAGAAGGTAAAAAAGATTTTAGAAAGAGAGCATGATAAATTCAAAGATTTGTTGGATGAGATCAAAGGGAAAAAAGAGCTCGGATTAAAAGCAATATTTAAAGAGGATGTTATTTATAAAGATATCCTGGAAAAACATGAAGGCATAAGAAAGTTAAAAGAAGGGCTGGCTTCTAAACCCCCTGAAGCGACCCATTACGAACGTATGGAAATAGGAAAAATGGTGGAAACTGCTCTACAAAAAGAAAAAGAGATTTGTGAAAAGGAAATTATTAATGCTCTTTTGCCTTTGGCAGTAGAGCATAAGACGAATAATACCTATGGTGAACGAATGATTATTAATGCGGCTTTTTTAGTGGAGAAAAGCAAAGAAACAGAATTTGATCAGAAGGTTCAGGAACTTGACGGAAAATATGGTAATAAAATAAAATTTAAATATGTGGGCACATTACCGCCATTTAATTTTGTCAATTTAGTAATTAATATAGGAGAGTATTAATGTTTTTAATTGATGATATATTCCTTGCGCCATTGAAAGGGGTGGTTTGGCTTGGCAAGAAGATGAATGAGGTTATAGAGAAGGAAATCTCTGATGAAGGGCGGATAAAAGAGAAACTTATGGAATTACAAATGCAGTTTGAACTTGATGAAATAAACGATGAAGAATATAAGAAGCAGGAAGAAGAACTTTTAGCGCGATTGGACGCTATTAGAAAAGCAAAAGAAGAGGAGGTGTGAAGATGGCTAATATGGAAGAAGCTAAGAAAGCAGTTGCAGAGTTTTTAAAAAAGACCCTTAATGTCAAAGATGTAAAGGTTATTAAGGTTGGAAAGAGCGAAAAGGGCTGGGAGACAGAAGCAGAAGTATATGAAGAAAGTTCATTTATAAAGGCTCTCGGACTTCCAACAAGAGTAAAGGACCGGAATATCTATGAGATTAAATTGGATGATAAGTTGGAAGTAGAGTCTTACGAACGTAAAAAGGAAGAGAAGGAATAGAGGCAGTGATAAGAGAGAAGAAGGGAGGCAATAAAGGAGGAACGAGATGGCTTTAGAGGCGACAAGAGGTAATGGTGGTGATAACGGAACTCTGGTTGACGTAATAGACCGCATTCTGGATAAGGGTTTAGTCATCAATGCGGATATTACTGTATCCGTAGCGGGGGTTGAATTACTTGGTGTAAAGGTTCGGGCAGCTCTGGCTTCATTTGAAACCGCAGCAAAATATGGTTTAGAATTCCCCTCAGGCACTAATTACGAAACCGCGGCATGGAAAGAGGCGGCAAAAGGTAAAGATGAATGTCCGCAGTGTGCTAAAAAGGTACTGACAGATGAACTGATGAATAAAGGATGCCCTTGGTGCGGCTGGCAAAGCGCTAAGGCAAAACTAAAACCAAAACAAATAGTCTAAATTCTATGAGCAAAAAGGAAAAATCGAGATTAGGCGGGTTTAATCTTCTAGGCATTCCTCTAGACCCTACTTTGGGTGTAGGAGATAAGGTTTTAGACCATGTAGATGAATCAATAGAAGCTGAAAAAAGAAAAGAAGCGGGTTCTAAATATTGGGCCCGTTGCTCTTTCTATTACACTGTTTGCCCTAAATGCAGTCGTAAGGTAATTACTGAAGAGTTGGAAGAAAAGGGATGTTTTGTTTGTGGATATAAACCTAATAAGGAGGAGTGACATATGCGCGTTAAAATTAACACAAATAGAGATATAAAAAGTAACATGGACATTGCAAGAAAACAGAAGATACCATCTATGACATCAAAGATAGAGGATATAGTAAAGGCAGAATTGGAAGAAGAATTTGGACCAACATTGACAGAGGAAGAACTCTCTAAAATAGCCCAGAAGGAAAAAGAGAGAAAAGTAAAGCGGGATTTGGCCTTGAAAAACTCTAGGATGAAAATAATGAGGGTAAAGGAAAAGGCGAGGGAGACTCAGAGGATAAGACAGGAAATAGCTAAGGGGAAAACTTGCCACCACATCAAGGATTTTAGCGCGGGGGCAAACCTCAAAGTTAGCGGAGATTCTAGAAAAGAGAGGTTTAAGAAAATGAATATTGAATACTAATCTTGCTGCAAGTTGTTTTATTTGTGGATATAAGGGAGGATAAAGGAAATGGATGAAGAAAAAAAGCGAAATCCTGAGAAGCAAAGAGATAAAAAGAAAGAACCTGGTAGAGAAAAGGAAGAGGGTATAGCAGGAGAAACTCTTAAAGGGATTGGTAAGATGATTCCAGGATTGGGTGGATTGTTCAGGGGTCTGAGAAAATCTCCAGTATTCAAAGAAAGATTAAAAAAGATTGATGAAGAAGTAGAGCGCAAGTTGAAGGAAGCTCCCTTAGAAAAGACAGAAAAAGGAAAATTTAAGATAGAGGGAAAGTTTGAAGCAAGGCATTTAGCTCCAGATAAACCATTTATGAGAAAGGAAGTTTCTCCTCCAATGCCACAGGAAAGGTCAGCAGATATTTTTGACGAGGAAGATCATATTAAAATAATAGCTGAAATCCCCGGCGTAGATGCAAATGATATAAATCTTAATTTGCAAGGGAATAAACTTACTATATCTGTAGATACCCTTGACCGTAAATATCATCAGGAATTGAAACTACCCTGCGAACCTAAAGGGGAATTGCAGAAGTCTTATAAGAATGGGATCTTAGAAGTAAAGATAAAAAAGGAATAATTTTTCATTGGAGCAAAATGACATATGCCAATAGATATTGATGAGGATAATCTAAAACACGGGGTTTTAGGGCTGGTTATTGCTTTAGTGGAGGTAATTAAAGATGCTCTTAATCTCCAGGCAATGAAACGTATGGAGGGAGGATCTCTTACGGAAGAAGAGATGGAACGATTGGGCGAAGCCCTTATGGATTTAGATGTGGCAATTGAGGATATAAAAAAGGAACAGGGTGTTACTGAGTCAGTTAAATCCGTAAGGGATGGATTGGATAGTATTGTGGATGATGTATTAGACAAGATGATAAATCCAGAAAGATGGAGGAAAGAAGCAGAGGAGAAAGGAATTTAAGATGAATGAAGCAAGATATCTTTATTGTATAGCCGATGGAAATAAAAAGATAACATTTGGCAATATTGGAATAGAGGATAGCGAAGTCTACACTATCCCTTATGAAGATTTATGCGCTGTAGTTCATAATTGTCCTTCAGAGCCCTACAAATCAGAGGATAATGAAGTGGTGAAAAAATGGGTAACGGCTCACCAGAAGGTTGTTGATACTGTCTGGGGAAAATTTGGCACTGTCTTACCATTGGGTTTTGATACCATAATTAAAGGCGAGAAGGGGACTACCCCGGATAAGAATATGAAGAATTGGATTAAAGAAGATTACAAAAATTTAAAAGAAAAGATAGCTAAGCTTAAAGGCAAGGCTGAGTATGGGGTTCAGATTTCCTGGGACCCTAAGGTGATTGGAGAAAAGTTAATAGAAAGTAATCAAGAGATTAAGAAATTAAATGAGGAGATAAAATCCAAATCCAAGGGTCTTGCTTATATGTATAAACAGAAACTGGAGAATCTCTTGAAGAAAGAGATGGAAGTGGAGGCGGAAAGGCATTTTAAAGATTTTTACGAGAAAATTAAAAAATGTGCGAATGAAATTAAAGTAGAAAAGACTAAAAAACTTGAAGAAGGAAAACAAATGCTGATAAACCTTTCTTGTCTTTTACCCAAAGAAAAAAGCAAGGTATTAGGCGAGGAGTTAGAAAAGATTAACGATATGGAAGAATTCTACGTTCGCTTCACTGGTCCCTGGCCGCCATATAGTTTTGTATAGGATAAAAAATGGAACCGACCCGCAATGTTCAGGCAACTTTGGTTGATTTATTGGATAGGATACTGGATAAGGGGCTGGTAATCAACGCCGATATTATCATCTCTGTGGCTGGTATTCCTTTAATCGGCGTTAATTTGAGAGCGGCGTTAGCAGGAATGGAGACTATGCTTAAATACGGGGTGATGCAGTCCTGGGATGAG
This sequence comes from bacterium, assembly GCA_030652805.1. NCBI lineage: Bacteria > bacterium. The sequence continues at coordinate 78,969 of JAUSPT010000024.1, forward strand.
AAGAGCAGGGCATGGGAGAGGGAACATCAGAAGAAGGCTCTTCCTTCTCTGGTTGAAGGGGAGAAGATCGCCCTGAAAATATATGGTTCTTATTATTATAGTAAAGGAATATATAATGCCTGGAAACCAGGCTATTTTTATTTAACTAATAAAAGGCTTATTCTTCACCGTCAGGATTTTGATGAAATCACCTTTCAGATACCATTAGAAAAAATAAAAGCATTAATAGTGAAAGAGGAAGAGCATTTTGTTAAAGAAAAGAAAAAACAGGTGCTTTATCTTATGGATAGACAGGATCAAGCGCATCGGCTTAGCGCAGTAGAGGCAAACCAATTAAAAGAGGCTATTGAACAAAGAATAAAGGATATGGGACTTTGTCTGGAAGAAAATCCTGTTCTTCCAGAGTTTGTGGATGAGCGAATTGCAGGTTCGCTGATGGAAGAAGAAAAGGTTAGTCATCAAGGGAAGAAAGTGTGGTATTTAGTGCCGCCTGAAGGAATTCAACAAGAGACCTGGAGACCGGGTCATCTCTATCTTACCAATAAAAGATTATTTTGGTGGTATGATTTTGATAAAAGAATAGTTTTTGATGTTTCTGTTGATAAAATAGTTGGCGTTAATGCCGAGATGAGAAAAACAAGCGGTCTTGATAGTAAGAAAGAGAAAATCCTTGATATACTATACGGGGTTAATTCAACAAAAAGAACAGCTTCTTTTGCCGGAAAGGAAATAGATGAATGGGCGGAAGCGCTAAACAGGATTGTTCCCGGCAAGATAAATGAGGAAATCGAAACCTGCCCCCAGTGCGGCAGGCCCGCCCCGGCCAAAGAATTATTAGAAGAGAGTTGCCAGAGCTGTGGCTGGGTCAGCCCTAGATTAAAAAAGAAGATAGCTCAAGCGGCTTTATCAGCATGAGAAGTTATTTAGATACTATAAGAAAACCGGTTAATTTACCTTTGCTTCAGGGCGAAGAAGTGCTTAAGTATTTTACGGCGAGCTACGATGTTGGGAGTTCACTTGCCTCATCCTGGAGACTGGGAAATTTATATCTTACCAATAAGAGACTGCTTTTTGTCCAGGGAAGAAAGATACTATTTGAGGGCCTGCTCAGCCAAATAAAGACTATAAATATAGTAAAGAGAAGATGGATTTTGGGTAAGAAAGTAAAACAACTAAGTATAGTATCTGAAGGCAGGAGAGCGCCATATATTGCCATAAAAGACCCTGAAGAATGGAAAAAAGCAATCCTTTCTGATCCACAGTCCCCAGTCCATAACTCGCAACCTGATGAAGTAATTTTAAAAGGAAGGGGTGGTTATTTAACTCCCGGTCAATCAAAGTGGAGGCTTGGCACTCTTCTCCTTACCAATAAAAAACTCGCATTTTCCCAGTTGAGGGGAATTGTATGGGAGACGCCACTCAGCAGTATTAAGGGTTTAAGAATAGAAAAAAGAGTTTACGGGGTCAGTAAAAGTGATGCGATATGTGTGGAATATGAATCTTTGGGTGAATTATTAAAAGCATGGATTATATCGCTTAATTTAGAGACTTGGAGAAAAGAGCTATATGAGAGAGTATTACTAAAAGTAGATCGGGAGACATTAGATAAAATTGTTACCGAATTGGATCCAGGTTCAAAAGGGATACTCTGGTTTCTTTATGAGAACCGACACGCAAGAATCGATATCTTAGCCAAGCTCATAAAGTCTCCTACCCATATGGATGTTTTACTTAAAATAAGGGAGATTATAAACCCAACAGCTGAAAAGCTCATCGGCTATCCTATACTCTCATTCGAGAGTTCAAAAGTTGACTGGGAAACTGGCGAGAAAGTTACGTTTAGCTGGTGGCTCGCTGGTCAGCCTTATAGAGAGAAAATGGAGCCGCTTCTGGACATATTTGATGAGGATGCTGAGCTGGTAGTCTATTTAGAGATGGTAGGTATTAAAGAAGATAAGTTATGCTTAAGTGTGGTGAATAACAAACTTATTATTGATGCAGATAAAAATTATCATAAAGAAATTTCTCTTCCCGCAGTGGTTAATACAAATAGTTTTACCAAGAGGTATAAAAATAATATATTGGAAGTAAGGTTAAAAAAGGGAAAGTGTAACAGGTGAGAAAACTTATTTATGTGCCGATTATACATATGAGCGCTGACTTAGGCAGTGTTGCCAAGCAGGTAAATAAAAGAGGTATTGCAGATTTTGGAGAGGAATTCTGGAAGAAACACAGAGAGACTGTGTCCGGCTTTTGGGATTCGATTGTAAAATATTTTGCCAATTTAGAGGTTAAAGATTTTAAGATATACCAGGATGGCTTGGTAGCTGATGGAGAAGTTGGCCAAAAAATAGTGGAGGAAGGCGTTAAATCCGGCAGTAAAAATTATGAAGTTATCGATGATTTATTGAAGAAAGGGGGGATTTTAGTCCAGACAGAGGATTTCCCTCTGGTTAAAGAAGAAAGAGATCGTATTGTTAAAATTACCCAGGCTAAGACGATAACAACGAAGTTAATAGCATATTTAGGATATAGATTGACTAAGGATTGGTTACTAAGGAAAAGAGATAATTATATAGCTAAGAGGATAGATGAAACTTTAGAACATGGCGGAGAAAAGGGCATCCTCTTTTTAGGTGCATACCACAACATAATACCTGAACTCTCTAAAAAAATTCAGATAACTGAGGTAAAGGAAGCAAAAAAAGTAAGGGATTATCAAAGATTGCTTCTCTCATTTAGAAAGAATAAAGAAGAATTTGAAGAGTTAGCAAGATATTTAATCTCACCAATATAAAAGAACCCTTTACTGCTTTTTTCTCTTTCATCGTTAATCCCATAGACCATCTCCTGTTTTAATCTTTTCCCCGCCTTTATATCAGGAGATAGTCTATAACCTAAATTTTTGTGTAGATTTTTACGTGAGGCAATGATACAATTCCCTGTTAACTAAAATCCGTGGTACTATAAGGGGCTGTGGCGCAGTTGGGAGCGCGTCTGACTGGCAGTCAGAAGGTCAGGAGTTCAAGTCTCCTCAGCTCCACAAACTTATCATAACTTTATGGGAGAATATATGGCAAAACACAAAGTTTTTAAAATACATGATAAATTACACGTTACTATAACAAGTAAACAAATAGAATTAACATCTAAACTTAGGGATTATATTCAGCAGAAAACTTCAAAATTAACAAAATACTTCTCTCATATATCTGACATACACATTATCATAAATGAAGAAAAATATAGACATGTTATAGAAATTAATGCATTAACTAACGGAATAATAATGCCGGGCAGAGCAGAGCATACAGATGTTCATACAGCGTTTGATAAAGCACTTGCTAAGGTCGAAAACCAAATCAGAAGATATAAGGACAAAATCGTAACTCATACATCTAAGCAAGAAAAGACAGAGAGTAATTCCTGATAAAAAAGGATATAAGGTGAGACTAACTGATTTTATTAATAAAGGTGCAGTTTGTATAGATTTGAAATCAAATGATAAAACAGCTGTGCTTTATGAACTGGTTGATATTCTCCAGAAATCTGGAGGAATTAAAAATGGTAATAGTAATAGAGAAAAATTGTTTAACATTCTATGTGAGAGAGAGAAACTCGGCAGCACAGGAATTGCTAATAGAGCGGCTATCCCGCATGGAAAATCTGATTTGGTAAAAAGCATAACCATTGCTATTGGTATTTCTCCTAATGGAGTTGATTTTGATTCTATTGACGGGCAAAAGACATGTATATTCGCTCTTTTAATTGCGCCTCCTAGCTCTGCAGCTCCTCATTTAAGAGCACTGGCCAGAATAGCCCGTCTTTTTAAAAATAAGACTTTCAGGCATGTTTTAATAAATGCTAAATCTCCAGAAGACGTAATAAGACTAATTGCAACAGAAGAGAAAACTCTTTGAGGGTCCAATGATAAAAGCGGCAGTTAAGACAGAAAAAAGAACAATGACTCATGGAGTTTTATTGGATGTGCATGGATCTGGTGTGTTAATTACAGGTAAAAGCGGTGTGGGAAAAAGTGAAGCAGCACTTGATCTGATTACAAGAGGACAGCGGTTGGTTGCAGATGACGTTGTTAATATTAAATTAGTCGCAGAGAAATTTCTGATGGGCTCCGGGTCTGAACTCACTAAACATAAGATGGAGATCAGAGGTCTGGGCATTATAGACGTTTGCGCTATCTTTGGAATAGGAAGCATAAGAAATCGTAAAAGGATAGAATTGGTGATAAAACTTGAACACTGGGACAGCAGTAAGGAATATGAAAGATTGGGGCTGGAAGAAAAAATACACTGTATATTGGGGATAGGCATTCCAATGATAATTATTCCTGTAAGGCCTGGACGTAATATTGCAACAATTATTGAAGTTGCTACGAAAAATCACAGATTAAGAAGAATGGGTGCTTTTGCAGCAAAAGAGCTGGATGAAGAATTAATTAATATGTCGAAAAATAAATAGTAAATTAAGAGAGGAAAAGGTATATGCGTAAGCCGTTAATAGCTGGGAATTGGAAAATGAATAAAACTGTGAGCGAAGCAGCAGATTTTGCAAATAACTTAAAGTCAGCATTAAGAGACCTGCAATATGTTGAAATTGTTATATGTCCTGCTTTCGTTGCTTTAAGTGAAGTTAGTAAAATACTGGAAGGAAACAGCGCAAAGTTAGGTGCTCAGAATATGTATATGCAGGAGAATGGCGCATATACAGGAGAAATATCGCCTCTAATGTTAAAGGAACTGGGTTGCAGGTATGTTATAATAGGGCATTCTGAAAGGAGAGAATATTTTAAGGAAGATAATAAATTAATTAATGCTAAGATAAAGTTGGCCTTAAAATACCAATTGCGTCCAATTTTGTGCGTTGGCGAAACTCTCTCAGAATACCAAAACAATCAAACTATTGATATTGTAAAAACAGAAATTAGAGAGGGTTTAGCTGGTATAGATGAGGAGCAAATGAGTCAAGTAGCTATTGCATATGAGCCGATTTGGGCTATTGGAACAGGGGAAACCGCTACTCCAGATGATGCTAATAGAGTTCATAAGATTATAAGAAAGATTATATCAGAGATGTTTGATGCTAAAACTGGCGAAAAAACGAGAATACAGTATGGAGGCAGTGTAAAACCAGATAATATAAGCGCTTTGATGGAAAAATCCGACATAGACGGGGCTTTAGTAGGTGGAGCAAGTTTGTCTGTTGAATCATTTATAAGAATAGTCAATTATGATAAAAAAGACTGATATAAAAAGAATAGTTGTTATAAAGAATACGCTTGGTCTGCATGCAAGACCAGCAGCTTTATTTGTTCAACTTGCTAATAAATTTCAATCGGAGATTTTTGTAGAGAAAAAAGAGCAAAAAGTAAATGGGAAAAGCATCATGGGAATAATGACATTGGCTGCTGGCAAAGGGCAGAAAATAACTATAATAGCAGACGGAAATGATGCTGAAAAAGCTGTAAAGGCCTTAGAAAAATTACTTAAAGATAAATTTGGAGAGGAGTAAACTAGATTGTTGAATGGAATTCCTGTATCACCCGGCATAGTAATCGGGAAAGTTCTATTATTGGATAGTCGAATATCTGCTGTGCCTAAGTATAAGATTAACAAAGATGGAATAGTAAAAGAAATAATCCGCTTTACAAGAGCGCTTAGCAAAGCTAAAAGGGAGCTTACAGAGATTCAGAGAAAATTTGTTGACAAGGTTGGAGAAACGCACGCCGCTATCTTTGATGCGCATTTGTTAATTCTAGAGGATTCATCACTAATAGAAAAAACCATAGAACAAGTAAGAAATGAACAGTTTAATGTGGAGTTTGTATTTTCCCAGGTACTGGAGAAGGTAATTAAAAAGTTTTCTGGTATTAATGATGAATACATGGGGGAACGTGTAGCTGATATAAACGACGTTGGCAGACGCGTTCTCAAAAATCTTTTAGCCAAGAAGCATGTGGATTTGTCTAATTTAAAAGAAAGGGTTGTGCTCGTAAGCCATGATCTTTCTCCATCAGACACTGCCCAAATGAATAAGAATAAAGTCATAGGCTTTGCGACTGAAATAGGCGGGCGAACTTCGCATACAGCAATCATGGCAAGAACGTTAGAGATCCCTGCTGTTGTAGGAGTAGAAAACATTACTCAAAAAGTGATTACAGGGGACACTATTATTATAGATGGGGTTAAGGGAATAGTAATAGTAAATCCTTCTCCGTTTATTCTTGAGAAATATTTGAAGAAGCGGGCAGAAATTAAGTCATTAGAAAGAAAGCTCTCAAGACTTAGATACGTACGCGCAGATACGCTTGATGGGCAGAAAATTTTGCTGGCGGCAAATATAGAATCACGAAACGAAGTCCATTCAATAATAACACATGGCGCAAACGGGATAGGACTTTATAGAACAGAATTTCTCTACTTAAAGAGAAATACTATGCCTAGCGAAGAAGAGCAGTTTAACGCTTATAGGTATGTTGCTCAAAAAATTAATCCGCAGAATGTGGTTATAAGAACTCTTGATCTGGGAGGAGATAAGTTTATATCAGAGTTAGGAATGCCAAAAGAAATGAATCCCCTTTTAGGTTTGAGGGCTATTAGATTTTGTTTGAAACGGCCGGATATATTCAAGCCTCAGTTACGGGCCATTCTAAGAGCAAGCCATTACGGTAATGTGTCAATGATGTTCCCTATGATATCAGGATTGTCAGAACTAAGAGAGGCAAAAGTGCTTGTTGAGGGGGTAAAAAAGGAACTGGATAGGGAAAATCTTCCTTATGACAGGAATATTAAGGTTGGCGTTATGATAGAGGTGCCTTCCGCGGCATTAATAGCTGATATATTGGCGAAGGAAGCAGATTTTTTTAGCATAGGAACTAATGACTTAATTCAGTATTCTTTTGCGCTAGACAGAGTTAACGAAAAAATCTCCTATCTCTATAGACCTAATCATCCGGCAGTTTATCGTTTAATCAAAATGATTATAGACGCTGCGAATAAGGCTGATATTCCTGTCACTATATGTGGAGAGATGGCAGGAGTGCCAGCATCTGTATTGGCCTTATTGGGATTGGGATTGTTTCGTTTCAGTATGGCCTCTGTAATAATTCCTGAAATTAAAAAACTGATTCGCCACGTAAACACTAATGATGCAAAAAAAGTTGCTAAACATGTTCTCGAATTATCAACAGGTAAGGAAGCAGACAGGTATCTGAGATCTAAGATTGAAAAGATTATCTCAAGGGCTGAAATTGAGATATATGGCTAACTATTATGAAGATGAAATATCAAATCACAAATAACAAATCTCAAACAAATTCAAAATTTCAATTTTCAAAATTCAAAGACAGAGCAATTTTGATCATTGGTTATTTGGTCATTGTGATTTGTTTGTTATTTGGTACTTGGTACTTGGAATTTTAAAATTTATACTAACTTAGAGTTAAACATTTACAAGAGAGGAAATTTTTTTTATGGATGTTTTGGATAACTTAGAGTCAATAAAGAAAATAGATGTATCTAATATGTTTGATTTGATATTGAATTTTGACTCTCAGTGCGAGGAGGCTGTTTCTGCTGCCCGGTCTTGCGATATTCCTCGGGAATATTCACAGGTTGAGAAAATTATAGTCATAGGTATGGGTGGTTCAGCAATTGGAGGAGATATTTTATCAAAACTTCTCATAGATGAAATAAAAGTTCCAGTATTTGTTAATCGCAATTATCGTTTGCCTAATTTTGCAGATAAGAAAACTCTTGTATTTGCTACAAGTTATTCAGGTAATACTGAAGAGACACTTTCGTCTTACAACGATGCGAAGGGACGTGGTTGCAGAATAATTTGTGTAACAAGTGGGGGAAGACTGGCTGAGAATGCAGAGTCTGACAGTCTTCCACTCATAAAAATACCCGGTGGTCAGCCTCCGAGAAGTGCGTTAGGATACATGTTTCTACCTGTGTTAATAGTTATGCAAAATCTAGGACTTACTACTTCAAAGATGGAAGATATAAGCGAAGCTATAAGTATTTTGAAGAGGTTAAAAACTGTGTGGGGAAATAAATTCTCTGATTCAAACCTGGCAAAAAAACTTGCAAAGACATTATACAATAAATTCCCTCTGATCTATTCTATAGATGGCTGTCTTGGGCCAGTAGCTCTAAGATGGAAAACACAGCTGAATGAAAACAGTAAAATTCTGGCGTACAATAATGTTTTCCCTGAGCTGGATCATAATGAAATAGTTGGCTGGGAAGGGCTGGATAATCTAACCAAGAGTATGTCAGTCATAATACTCAGAGATAAAGGTGATTTTGAGAGAAATTCAAAGCGCATTGTTATAACAAATTCAATCATAAAAGACAAGCCAAGTGAAATTACTGAAGTCTGGACAGAGGGTAATTCTGTATTAGCCAGAATGTTTTCACTTATTTATCTTGGAGATTTTGTGAGTTTTTATCTTGCAATATTGTATGGAGTTGATCCAACACCTGTTGATAAAATAGAAACATTAAAGAAAAAACTGGTAGAATAACAGAAGGAGGAATTAGATGGTAACAAAGAGTAGCAACAACTATTTATTTACATCAGAGTCTGTAACTGAAGGACACCCTGACAAAATGGCAGACCAGATATCTGACAGTGTTTTAGATGTTATTATGGAGAATGACCCAAATGGAAGAGTTGCATGTGAGACACTTGTTACGACAGGCATCGTATATGTTGCCGGAGAGATTACAACTTCGTGCTATGTAGATATTCCTACAATTGCAAGAAAGACTATTAGAGAGATTGGCTATACCAGTGCTTCTTATGGATTTGATTACGAAACATGTGGTGTTCTTACTGCTATACAATCTCAGTCTCCAGACATTGCTCTCGGTGTTGATCCAGGTGGTGCAGGAGACCAGGGTATGATGTTTGGTTATGCGACTGAGGAGACAAAGGAACTTATGCCCTTGCCAATCATGCTTGCTCATAAACTTTGCAGAAGACTGGCTAAGATAAGAAAAGAAAAAATCTTAGATTACTTAAGGCCTGATGGGAAGTCACAGGTAACGGCTGAATATGTAGATGGAAAACCATACCGCATAGAAGCAATAGTAGTATCAACACAGCATGATGGCGATATTGATATGAACATCTTAAAGGATGATATAAAAGAACATGTGATAAGACCTGTTATTCCTTCTAATCTGATGGATAGCAAAACCAAGATTTTTATAAATCCAACAGGTCGCTTTGAGATAGGTGGACCGCATGGAGATACTGGTTTGACAGGGAGAAAGATCATAGTTGATACATACGGCGGTGTAGGCAGCCACGGTGGGGGCTGTTTTTCTGGTAAGGATTGTACCAAAGTTGATCGATCTGCATCTTATTTTGCCCGCTACCTTGCAAAGAATATAGTGGCAGCTGGTTTAACATCTGAGTGTGAGATTCAGCTGGCATATGCAATTGGAGTACCGGAACCAGTTTCAGTTATGGTAAATACATTCAATAAAGGCAAGATAGCCAAAGATAAAATTAAAAAGCTTCTTATCGATAATTTTGATATGAGCCCGAAAGGGATAATTAATCATCTAAAACTTCGCAGGCCAATCTATAAGAAGACTGCTTGCTATGGTCATTTTGGCAGGGAAGAAGCTACCTTTACATGGGAAAAGACAGACAAAGCAGATTTTCTTAGAAAAAAGGCTGGACTGTGCTCGTGATTAATATATAGGAGGATCTTATTTTGGAATATGATATAAAAGACATCAAGCTGGCTAAAGAGGGTAAATTGCGCATACAGTGGGCAGAAAAAAGTATGCCTGTTCTCAGATCAATCCAGTCACGTTTTATCAAAGAAAAGCCCCTAGCGGGAATTAGGTTAGGAGCATGTCTGCACGTTACAACAGAGACAGCTAATTTGGCAATAGCTCTAAAAGCCGGTGGCGCAGAAGTAAGATTATGCGCTTCAAATCCTCTAAGCACTCAGGATGATGTTGCTGCTTCTCTTGTAGCAGATTATGGAATATCCGTTTTCGCTATATGTGGAGAGAATAACAAAACTTATTATAGCCATATTAGCAGTGCATTAGAAAACAAACCTAATATTACCATGGACGACGGCGCAGATTTAGTTTCCACAATTCATAATAATAGGAGAGAGCTCATAAAGGATATTCTTGGCGGAACAGAGGAGACGACAACAGGTGTTATTCGATTGAGAAGTCTGGAAAGACAGAAAAAACTTGCGTTTCCGATCATAGCTGTTAATGACGCCGACACAAAACATTTCTTTGACAACAGATATGGTACCGGGCAAAGCACAATCGATGGCATTATTAGGGCAACGAACATGTTGTTTGCTGGTTCCACTGTTGTGGTATCTGGATATGGTTGGTGCGGACGTGGTTTTGCAAGCAGGGCTAAAGGTATGGGCGCGAATGTTATTATAACGGAAGTAGACCCTCTGCGCGCGTTAGAAGCAGCCATGGATGGATTCTTTGTTATGCCCATGGAGAAAGCTTCTTATATTGGCGATGCCTTTGTAACTTTAACAGGAGACATACATGTTTTAGCAGCCAGGCACTTTAAAAATATGAAGGATGGCGCTATCATTGCAAATTCAGGACATTTTGACGTAGAGATTGATGTGCCGGCTCTTGAAAAAATGAGTAAAAGCAAAAAAAGAGTAAGAGAATTTGTTGATGAATATACCCTGCAAAACGGCAGGAGGATATGTCTTTTGGGAGAAGGCCGCCTGATCAATCTTGCATCCGCTGAAGGACATCCTGCAATGGTAATGGATATGAGTTTTGCCAATCAGTCCTTATCAGCTGAGTATATTGCGAAAAACCACAAAAAACTAGAGAACAAAGTGTATAGCGTTCCTGAAGATATAGATAAAAATATTTCCCGACTCAAACTTCATTCCATGGGTATTAAAATAGACACCTTGACTCCCGAGCAGAAAAAATATCTCAGTTCATGGGAAATGGGGACATAACTCAGTTAATGTTATGATTAAAAAAATAATAAAAACTACGACACATGCCAAACAGGCAATAGATGATCGAAAATTCTGGCAATCACAAACGTCCGAATATAGGTTGAGTACTGTAGAAAAGCTGAGAATTGAGGCGGGGAATTTTTTGTATGAATATCCAGCAAGACTTCAAAGAACTATTAGAGTTACTCGAAAAACATCAAGTTGAATATATGATTGTCGGCGGATATGCCGTCGCTTTTCATGGTTTTCCGAGATTTACAAAAGATATTGATATATTCTTTTCCAGTTCTTCCAAAAATGTTGAGAAAATCATAGCAGTGCTTGTTGAGTTTGGCTTTTCAAAAACTGACCTATCCCCTGAATTGTTTCTTAAAGAAGGGAATATTGTTACTTTCGGGATAGCACCTGTTCGGGTAGATTTTGTAAATAAAATTGATGGTGTGGATTTTTCAGCAGCATGTCCAAGACGTGTCAGAGGAAAGTATGGCAGCGTTGATGTTTATTTTATCGGGAAGAAAGATTTGCTGACAAACAAAAGCTCAACTACGAGAACTAGGGATAAAGCGGACGTAGAAGAATTGTCATAATAAAAATTCTACACTTCCCAGCACACACATCTAAAATTGCAATTATCGCATTTTGTTTTATCGTATTCTGAAAGCTTCTCAAATTCAAGATTGTGAATCCTCTTCCATACGTCAATAATGAGCTTCTTCATATCTTCTGCCATTTTATCAGTTATTGTAAGCTCGAGTGTTTTATATTCTCCTTCTTCTATATCGTATTTTTTGACCGTTCTTTTTGCGGGCTCTAAAAACTCAAGTTTGCATGATGCTACTTTATAGGGCTCGGGTTGATTTTCGAGTATTAATTTATATGCTATTAGCTGGTGAAGGTATGGGTCGCAGTCTTTATTAAGAGGGTCATTGTTGTCTGTAATGCTTTTTATATGTCTATATGCATCTCCTGTTTTGTAATCAATAACGCACACGTTTCTATTGTTTCCAACAGTATCTATTCTGTCAAACCTTCCTGAAAAAGGGATATTCTCATTTATAAATATTCCAAGGCTTTTCTCTATGAATAAAACGCACGCAGGGCTTTCAGCCTTCTTCTGATACCAGTTTCTGAGCTCCTCAACTTTCCCAAGGCAGCCTTGTTCTATCCTTTGTCCCGGGGACATATTTTCCAGACAGGTCTTAAAAACATTCTCAAAAAAACTAAATCCGGGGAGACTTCGCCTCGAGAGACTTTGTCTCTTTTTGTATATTTCATAGGTTTTGCTCAATGCTTTGTGTACACATGTTCCAAATAGCAGGCTTTCAGTTAATTCACTTGGAATCATTAACAGGTTATTGTAGAGAAAAGATCTCTTGCATTTTACATAGTCATTTACATTTGTTGGATTTAGGGTTATGAATTTTACGTAGTCTTTGAGAATTTCATCTGTTTGCAAAAAGGGAGGACGTTCCTTAACTGTATCTATGGAAAATCTAAGAACATGTTCTTCAGGTATAAGGCATGGTTGAGGCTCAATATCCATGTTCTTAAGAAACATGCTGGTAATGTCTTTTTCCAGAGGAGCAGCAGTAAAAAATAGATTCGCTTTAGCCCTTGTACACGCTACATAGAATAGTCTTATTTCATCGTATATATGGAGTTTTTTCATCGCTTCCAAGGAACATACACTTTCAGGTATTTGAAGAATAGTTTGCGGAATAGGTATTAGGTCTGTAATTAGTTTTTTAGGCCATTTTTTATCATGAATACAAAAAGGAATAAAAACAGTATGAAATTCAGTTCCTTTCCCACTGTGAGCTGTTAATACTCTGACCCCTTTTTGATGAGAACTTGCAAGTATACCTTGAATTCCTATGCCGTAAGATTGCTGCAAATTGATATTTCCCACAAAATCAGTAATCGTCATTATAGGATTGGTAGTTACCTGTTCCTTTACACACTCAATAAAAGAAGAGATTGCTCTTAAATCTCTTACTTTTAATATCTGGTCTGTTTCGTACTGTGCTAATATAAACTCCAGCATTCCGGAATCCTTTATATACTGAAGTATTAGCTGATGAACCGAACGCGTGCCGGAATCCTTAATAAGTCTTTGAATCGCCCATGAGAATTTATGTAACTTTAGAGGTTTTTTAAGGTTGATATGTTTTGTTATTTTTAGTTGATTTGATTCTTGCTCTGTAGGCGAAGTGTTTCCTGGAAATCCTGATGTTATTTCTTCGAGGAAAGTAATTGATTTATTCCCATTAATATTTTTCCTCTTTTTTAAGCTTACATAACTCAGCAAAGCAGTCATATCACTTACATCTATTTCAAAATAATCAGAAGCAAGTAATTCAAATATATACCTATCTGCATGCTCAGGATTATGCGAATTTACTGCAAGGTTTAGAGCTGAAAACAGCTGCCTGACACGCAGATGGGAGCTTATATCCTCCTTGCCATCTGTTACATACGGAATTCCTGTTTGCAGGAATGCATCAATAATAGGCAGTATGTCTTTTCTTGTTCTAAGGAGTATAGCTATATCGCTGTATGGGTCATCACCTGGTATAATCTTCTCTCTAACAAGCCGTTTAATTTCCTCTACAATAAAAGATACCTCTTCTCTGAGGGAACCGAATTTTAATGATTTTACCCCATTAGAGAAAACCACTGACTTTAGTCGGTGGTGCGGGACTAAAGATTTCTGTGATATTCTCTTATGCGAAGGGATTTCTTCTATGAGTTTTCTTGATATATTAAGTATTTCAGGAGTTGAGCGATAGTTTTCTGTAAGCGTCATTTGTGTGAGATTCTTAAATCTGTCTTTTATTGTCCTGAAGTTTGCAATAGATGCGCCCTGAAATCTGTATATTGACTGGTCATCATCTCCAACCACACATAGATTAGTTTTCTTGGGATTAATAAGACTTAGAAGCAGTTTGAGCTGAGCTTTGTTTGTATCCTGAAACTCGTCCACCATAATATAGCTAAATTTCCCCCTGTACTTTTTACCCAGATTCTTGTCATGATTCAGAATATGAGTTGCCATAATTATCATATCATCAAAATCATATCTTCCCCTCTCATCAAGAACATGTTTTTCTCCTGAATCCTTGAGCTCTTCATACATTCTGTAAACCTTTTCAAATTGGTTAAGTTTTGGGATATGTTTTTCCTGAATAATCTCTCCGTCAGTAAAGATATTACTCAGACATTGGGAAAAATCGTCGGGGGTGATACCTTCCCTTTTTAGAATATTTATGTTTCTGATAATCTCCTTTTCATAATGATAAGGCGCTCTAAAGGGTCTGATTTGTGAGATATTATCTAAATTGTCCAGAATGTATCTTATAAGTTTGATTCTCTCTGTGTCATGCAGTTCTATTTTTTCTCCAAAGGCCTCAGATACTTCCTCTGATTCAGTAATGATGGAATTTGCAAGGCTGTGATATGTCTCAACTTCTACAAAGTAACCGTCAGCGCCAATAATTTCAACAATCCTTTCCCTGATAGTTCCGCTAGCAGCATTGGTAAAGCTCAGGATAAGGATATTTGACGGCGAAGCATTGTTTCTTTTTAGTATATTTGCCGTTCTTACAGAAAGCACCTGAGTTTTCCCGGTGCCTGGTCCGGCCAGTACAACAACATGTTCTTTAATGTTGTCAACAACTGCTTTTTGTTTATCATTTAACTGGTTATAATAATTGCTGTACATGACTTAATATATTAACATAAAACTGGGACACAATAAAGAAAGCCCGTTTATATTTGCCATTGCGAATCCCGAATGCTTTCGGGATGAAGCAATCTCATCTTTTTGAATTTTTATATTGTAGGGGCGGGGCTTGCCTCCGCCCTTTTTCCTTTTGTCTATTTTTATTGAGGTTTTAAGTAATTTGAGGTAAGGTAATATTAAAGCAGAAGTAATTGTTCAATAGTGTATTTTAAAAGAACTTTTATGATATAAAGAATTAGTATGAAAAAGAAGTTGGAAATAAATACCACACTATACACAGACGTAAAAAAGCTGATTGAAAGTGCCCGCACTGCTGTTGCACAGACAATTAATGTCGGTCTTACGATGCTTTACTGGAATATTGGTAAAAGAATTAATGATGAGATTTTAAAAAATAAGAGAGCTGATTACGGCAAACAAATTTTCTCTACGCTGTCGCACAAATTGACAGAGGAATATGGCAAAGGATTTTCTCGTTCAGCATTAACCAGAATGTGTTTATTTAATGAAAAGTTTCCTGATCTCAAGATTGTTGCGACGCTGTCGCACAAATTAAGTTGGTCACATTTTATTGAAATTTTACCTCTCAGCAATGAACTCCAACAAGATTTCTATGCTCAAATGTGCCGGATTGAACAGTGGAGTGTCCGTACGCTGAGGAAAAAGATTGATTCCATGCTGTTTGAACGGACAGCTATCTCTAAAAAACCAGAGGAATTGGCAAAACTTGAACTAAAAAATCTACAGGAGAATGACAAGGTAACTCCTGATTTGGTATTCAGGAGTCCTTATATTCTTGATTTTTTAAACCTGAAAGACACCTATCAAGAAAAAGACTTAGAGAAAGCCATACTAAATAAAATAGAGCAGTTTATTCTTGAACTTGGCAAAGGTTTTACGTTCGTAGAACGGCAAAAAAGAATGATAATTGATGATAAAGACTTTTATCTTGATATGCTGTTTTATCATCGCAAACTCAAGCGGCTTGTTGCTATTGAATTAAAGCTAGGTAAATTTAAGGCTTCATACAAAGGGCAGATGGAGCTTTATTTGAAATGGCTGGGAAAATATGAAATGGAAGAAGACGAAGATCTGCCTATTGGTTTGATATTATGTGCGGAAGGGAGCAAAGAGCAAATTGAACTGTTGCAACTTGAAGAAAGCAATATCAAAGTTGCTGAATATATTACTAAAATTTTACCAAAGAAGTTATTAAAAGAAAAACTGCATCAATTCTATCTGCAAAGTAAGAGTTTGATTGAAAATAGGGACAGGTGTTGAATAATAAGAAATTTCCGAAAAATTTTGGTTTGCAAAAAGTCGCTGTTCCTATTTTTTTACCCATATCATATACTATGAGTTGATTTCATTGTATGACCAAATTATTCGGCAAATAAAAGTTAAAGGATGAGTAGAATACGATGCCATACCGTCCCCCAATTTTACCTAAAGTATTTTCTCATACCTAATTCTAACCTCTTTTGGGTATATGATAAGAAAGACTCCACTGCCAGAGAACAGTCCCCCATCAATACTACCGTAATAGGTGACTATTATTTATCTTCATCAGATAAAGAAGGTAATAAAGATACGAGAATGGAAGACTTTTTTTCTGTGCTGGAGGATAGGACTAAACCATTATTTGATGCGTGGATATCTAATCCATTCAAATGGTCTGAAGATGATAAATCTTTAATTGCGATATTCTTATCTTTTATGTATACACGAGCTCCGAGAACAATTGAGTTAACAAAAGAAATGGGTGCTGTTGGTATTAATTATCGTCTTGATAAGTTAAAGGATGTTGCAAATGACGCAGGAAAATTTAAAAAGCTATATGAAGATTTTTGTGCTAGCAAAGAAGGGAAGGGTTGCAAAATTTCGTTTAAAGAATGTTCCCATCTAATGTCAGATCCACTAAAATATGTAAAAGTTCAAATCAATGAAAAACACGCTATTGGAGACAGCCTTCGTATGTCAGAAGCTATATACCGTGTTCTCATGAGTATGCATTGGGGTATAGGCTATATTGATGACGAGCATTTTTTTGTAACAAACGATACTCCTGTAAATATTTTTGTTCCAACCAATGACAAAAAAGCAATACTTGGTAGTGGTTTTGGTTCGCCCAAAGCAGAAATTAATTTTCCATTGTCACCAAAGCTATGTTTGCGGATAAGGCATACACCGATAAATAGATATCATCGCGTATATGCAGGTTTTGTTGATGAAATAAACAGAAGAAGTGTTTATACAGCAGAACGTTATATTATTTCTTCTTTTAAAAGTAATAGAATTTATAAAATTGTTAAAGAAGCAGCTTCAACATACGGAAAACCAAAGATAGATGCCGAGAAAATTAGGCAAAGATTGGAAGATGCCGGAGTGGGTAATAATCTGTAACGGAAAGGGAAAAGGGGCAGAGTATCGAAAGGGGCTAAGTTTTTATTGTTGATAAAACCGTTTTCAAATACGCATTTTGACAAAATAAGTTGTGAGGTGTTACTATCACATTAGCAACATTGTTCTTTAAAAATTAATTATTTTTCAGTTTTGCCTTAAAGAAGCTTTGGCTTCTCACCGCAAAGTGAGGTAGAGCTGTCATATCGCTGTCCTTCGGGATGGCGAGGGGTGGCAGTCTTTATCGGATTCACTTTGCGGTGGCCGATATAGATGTTTGCGCCCCTTTTTTATTGGGAAGTGGACTAGAATGAGATATAATGGTTTTAAGAAAATAAAAATAGGAGATCCAATGAACACAAAAAAAGGCTTTCTAAGATTAACAATTATTTTTTCAATTATTGTATATGCGATAACATTTGGGGTTTGTTTTATGGACTTTAATAATTATCGTCCTGATTATAGAATGAAAAGTAAATATAAGGCTACTGATAAAGAGACTGGAAAAACAGTTGCTTTTGATTGGGAAGGAGTAAATCCGCCTACTGAAAGTGATTTAGAGGAGATTTTTGCAAAAGCTAGAAATATATCCTCCCCCAAAACATTTAATCTTGATGTTAAACCTAAAATTCTCACCGATGATGATATTAGACGATTTGATGCTAAAGAAAAATATGACAATGCTAAACTTAGCCTCTTATTAACTCCTTTGGCGTTTTTTGCGGGAGTTTGGAGTCTGTGGATAATCTATTTTATTATTAGAGTTCTATCTGTTTGGGTAATAAGAGGATTTAAAAAATAAAGGAAAAGAATGAATAAGAAAAAGGGATTTCTGAGACTTACGCTGGTATTATCGATTATAGTAGGTATCCTATCAGGTGTAATTGGATATATTTCATATGAAGCTATGAATTTAGACCTAAGACCATTAGAACTTAAACCAATCAGATTAAGTGATATTCCCGATACATTACCTACGCCAGGTTTTGTGCCCGATAAGCCAACACCAAGCTTTATACCAGATAAACCCACATCTGGATTTGTTCCTGATGAAGTAATACCAGAATGGTCAAAAGTTACAGCTGGAATACTATGGCTGATTATAGGTTTTATTTCAGTTTGGACAATCTATGGCTTTATAAGATGGTGTATTATTAACCTTACAACATGGATAATTATAGGATTTAAGACAAGTCAATGAAAAAACTTAAAATAATTTTACCAACAATCTCTATCATAATGCTTTTATTGGCAATCCCTAAAGGATTATTTCCTTATAGCTATAATCTTCTCCGTTTTGTTGTTTGTGGAACAGGAGTATTCCTTGCGATAATATCATACAAAAGTAAGGATACTGTATGGACTTGGACAATGGGAATAGTCGCCTTTATTTTTAATCCAATTTTCCCTATACATTTGGGCAAAGAGATTTGGGTTGTAATTGATATTGTAGTTGCAATTGTTTTTTCTGTTTATCTTTTTGTAATAAAATCCGGAAAAATAAAAAGGATAAAAAGGGATAGCAACCTTTAGGAATAAACACTGGATTCTGCGATTAAGCCGCAGAATGACAGGCGAGATTGCCACGTCGCTACGCTTCTCGCAATGACGGACTTGGGTGAATATATAGTATAGGAATTTCCATTTTCCCTCTCTGTCAAGAGAGGGTCAGGGTGAGTTTAATATGATTGATAGAAGATTGTTGGAAAATTTTGATTTTATTTTATTCTTTACAACAATTGTATTATGTCTGGTGGGTATAATATTTATCAAAAGCGCTACCAGTACACTGGAAATTGACTACGCAAAAAGGCAGCTTTTATACTTCTCTATTGGATTAGTCGGGCTGATAATTGCAGTAATGTTCAATTATTCTAAGATAGCTAAGCATACAATACCAGTTTATGCGTTATCTGTGCTGTTATTAATAACGGTTCTTCTTATAGGCGAAGGCGTAGGTGGGGCAAAAAGGTGGATTTCTCTTGGTATAGTAAGTTTTCAGCCGTCGGAATTATTTAAAATTACATCTATCTTAATGATAGCGTATTATTTGGATAAGGTGGGTAAGAGAGTAAGTAATTCTAAAATATTAAGTTACGTTTTTTTAATTGTGGTTTTACCAGTTTTACTTATTATTATTCAACCGGATCTTGGCACTGCTCTCTCTCTAATTTTTGTGATCTTTACTGTTGTATTTGTCTCAGGAGGAAGCATTCGGAATATGTTGATTGTAATTGGAATAAGTCTTGCTAGTTGTCCGTTTTTATGGGGATTTTTAAGAACGTATCAGAAGAAAAGACTGCTGGTTTTCATGAATCCAGATGTAGATCCTTTAGGTGCTGGTTATGCTATAATTCAATCAAAGATAGCTGTTGGAGCCGGTGGATTATTTGGATATGGATGGAAAAGAGGTTACCAGACGCACCTTAACTTTATACCGGAACATCACACGGATTTTATCTTCTCAACAATAGCCGAGGAATGGGGATTTATAGGATCATGCGTATTGTTGTTACTTTATGCTGTTCTCCTTTGGCGTATGTTTAGTATAGCAAGCTTGGTAAGAGATAAATTGGGCTTACTTATAATTGTTGGGGTAATTTCTCTTTTTGGGGTACAGGTTTTTATCAACATAGGAATGGCAATAGGGATAATGCCCATTACAGGCCTTACACTGCCGTTTTTGAGTTATGGAGGCTCATCCTTAATTGTAAATATGTGTTTAATAGGGTTAGTGCTTAATATAGGAATGAGGAGGTTTAAAGTTTAGTATGAATGTTATAGGAGTTGGGGTAGATCTAGTTGAGGTAAATAGAATTGAAACTGCTATTAGAAGATTTGGAGATAGATTCCTGAAGAAAATATACACAGACATGGAAATAAAATACTGCAATACAGGAAAAGTAGCCTGCCAGCATTTTGCGGGGAAGTTTGCAGCAAAGGAAGCGGTATACAAAACATTAAATATTGATTGTGTTGTAAAATGGACAGAGATAGAAGTTAAAAATTTAGAACAAGGTCGTCCGTATGTAGTTCTTCATGGTAAAGTAAAGAAAATTGCTAAAGAAAAGAATATTTCAAGCATTTTGGTAAGCATTTCTCATATAAAGACCCGCGCAGTAGCTTCTGCAGTGGCTCTGAGTGTTTAAAATATTGGAATTTAAAAATCTCTCCTTGTCTTTTATTTCAGGAATGCTGCTTGCAATTTCCTTTCCCAAAATTGATTTTGAATATGGTGCATGGATAGCTCTAGTTCCACTATTCCTGATTTTAGTAAATGTTGATTCAAAAAAAGCTTTTACTTTCTCCTATATAACAGGGGTAGTTTTTTTTGCATCCACAATTTATTGGATATCCTTTGTCAGCACATTAGGCACGGTGTTGCTTGTTCTATATCTTAGCCTTTACATGGCTGTATTTGGGTTTTTTACGAACTGCCTTTTTAGGAGGCTCAAATTACCGCTGGCGCTTATTGCTCCTCCTGTCTGGGTATTACTCGAATTTGCAAGAGCACATTTTCTTACTGGATTTCCCTGGGTTTTGTTAGGCTATTCCCAGTATAAACAGATCACGCTTATTCAGAGCGCATCTTTTATTAGTGTTTATGGAATATCGTGTCTAATTGTTCTCATTAATGCCTCAATTGCTGATGTATGGTTATTTTTTAAGAATAGAAGTGGAGACTGGAGGTTCTTAATATGTCCAGTATTATCAGTTATTGCTGTTATCGTTTTTTTGATTTATGGTAATGCCAGTATAAGGACAGAAAAGAGAGGAGGCGTTGAAGAAGGCATTAAGGTTGGGATTGTTCAGCCGAACATAACGCATGAAGAAAAAGCAGAAGATGTTTACAGCTCAAGAGAGAAAGCTCTAAATATTCATCTAAATCTAAGTGAAGAGCTTCTAAAATTTGACCCTGATATCATTATTTGGCCTGAAACTGCGCTGACCTATATGGATAATTACGACGAGAAATTGATTACTAAACTCAAAAATTTTGCAAAGCATAATAATTTACATCTTCTGACAGGTGTTTGTTATAAGTCGCCCTTAACAAGTAAATTCTATAATAGTGTGTTTCTTTTTGCTCCGAATGGCGCAATACGGGAACGCTATGATAAAATACATCTTGTGCCGTTTGGTGAATATATCCCTCTTAAGAAGCTTTTCCCGTTTTTGGGCAAAGTGGTTCCTATAGGAGATTTTGATTGTGGAAAAGAGTACACAGTATTGAATTTTTTTAGAGAAGGCAAATTAGATTCAGATCAAAAAATTAAGTTTGCTTGTACAATCTGTTTTGAAAATATATTTTCAGACTTTACTCGGCAATTTGTAAGAAATGGCGCACAGTTTCTAGTTAATATTACAAATGACAGCTGGTTTGGTAACTCCAAAGCTCCATATCAGCATATGTCAATGTCTGTATTTAGAGCTGTAGAAAATCGTATACCAGTGATTTTCAATGCAAATACAGGTGTTTCTTGCTTTATTGATAAATACGGAAGAATAAGCAATAGAGTAAACGATGGCAATGACGATATCTTTATTGCAGGAACTGGTTTTGCTAATGTGTCTTTTAATAATAAGAAAACTTTTTATACAAAGTATGGAAATCTATTCGTGATATTTAACATAATTTGGCTGGTAATATTGACAGGTATTTATATATTTGTTAGAATCGCCCCTCATCCTAGTCTTTTGCCCACATAGCTCAGTTGGCAGAGCACATGCATGGTAAGCATGAGGTCATCGGTTCAATTCCGATTGTGGGCTCTGTCAAAAAAAGGACTTGCAAGAGAAAGAGGATATGATATAATCCGTGAACTTATTTAAAAGCAGGAGGAAATAGAGAGATGGCGAAGGAGAAGTTTGAGAGAACGAAGCCACATATAAATGTAGGGACAATAGGACATGTAGATCATGGGAAG